>CAIPFS010000223.1 GCA_903864375.1 uncultured Verrucomicrobiota bacterium | reverse complement strand
TTCCCAGCGGTATAACCGACCAACTCCCCCCGGCTGTTGAGGACCAGCGCCAACTCCGGTTCAGGAACATTCCATTTGGCATCGGAACGAATGCCAACGGCCTGACCCGGCCCGACCACCTTCTCTCCGAGGGATTTGAAGAAGATCTCCGGCCGGTCGGCGGAATAAACTCGATCGTAGGCCGTCGCGCTGAAATCGGATTCCTCCATCCGGGCGGTCTTGCTGCGCAGATAGGTCACCCCCGCCGCCCAGACCTCCTGCGATTCCACCGGGGCCAGCAGGCGCACCTCTCCCAAAGGCAGGCGCCGCAGTGGCTGGCGCGCGAGATGATTCAGGTGGGCGCTCAAGGAACGAACCTCCAGCAGGGCCGTCAACGACGCCACCCCCGCCGATGACAAATCAATAACCTGATGGGGATCCGCTTCGGTCACCAAGCCAATGGAAACGAGCGGTTGATGGACGGAGATAAATCGGCAAAGTTTCACCCACTTGTTGGTAGTGGGTCAGGTCGAAAGTGAAAAGCCGTATTTCCGTGACCCCCGGTCGCAAAGGCCACAAACCCGCCTCACAACAGTGCGGCCTTCAAACGCGCCAATTGCTTCAAGAGGCCCGCCATATCCGCCAGCGGAATCATGTTCGGACCATCGCTCTTCGCATGGTCCGGGTCGGGGTGGGTCTCAATAAAAAGGCCGTGGGCACCGGCAGCCACTGCCGAACGGGCGAGAACCGGTGCAAACTCCCGTTCTCCTGCGGACCTATCACCCGCCCCGCCGGGCAGTTGAACCGAATGGGTGGCGTCGAACACGACCGGATATCCCAACCGGCTCATGATGGGCAGGGATCGCATATCGACGACCAGATTGTGATACCCGAATGTTGTTCCCCGTTCGGTCAGGATCAGGCGCGGCTTTCCTCCCGGTGCCGCCTCAGCCGCTTTGCGAACCACATTCGCCATGTCCCCCGGGGCCAGGAACTGCCCTTTCTTGATGTTCACAATCGCCCCGGTCCCGACCGCGGTGTGAATCAGATCGGTTTGACGACAGAGAAAGGCCGGAATCTGGAGAATATCGACACTTTCGGCAGCGGCAACGGCCTGCTCCTCGGTATGAACGTCAGTCAGTACCGGTATCTGAAGATCCCGACGGATGCGCCCCAAGATCTCCAATCCGCCATCCACCCCGGGTCCGCGGAACGAAGCTCCGGAGGATCGGTTGGCCTTGTCAAAACTGGCTTTGAAGACATAGGGGATTCCGATCCGCTGACAGACCTGCTTCAGATGCCGGGCAACCTCCAGGCAAAGCTCCTCGCTCTCGATCACACAGGGTCCGGCAATCAAAAAGAGTCGCTTCCGCTGCGAAATGGTCCGCCAAAGCTGCGCCGATGGATGCCGCATCCCCAAAGAATGAACCAAGTCCTGACCCCGGTGAATCACGAAAACCTGGGAATGCCACTTCCATCCCCCTCCGTTACGTTTTGAAGTCGGGGAGACGGTTTTGCTGGAGAACCTGCCGATCCTTGGATTGCATCCTGCCCATGCAGAAACGATTGCTTGGTCAAACCGGTCTCGAACTCCCCATTCTTGGGTTTGGTGCCAGCTCCCTGGGACAGGAATTCCGTCCGGTCGGCCTCGATGAGGCCCTTGCCGCAGTTCATGCCGCCCTCGATTGCGGCCTCAACTTTATTGATACGTCTCCATTTTACGGACGGGGGATGAGCGAGGTCCTTCTGGGCGTGGCACTCCGGGGAATCCCGCGCGACAACTACGTTCTCTGCACCAAATTGGGTCGGTACGACCTGGAGCATTTCGACTTCTCCGCCAAACGGGTGAAAGAGAGTGTCGACGTCAGCCTCCATCGCCTCGGAACCACCCATCTGGACATCGTCCTGTGCCACGATATTGAGTTTGTTCCGATGCAACAGATCGTCGAGGAGACCCTGCCGGCTCTTCGCGAAATCCAGAAGCAGGGCAAAGTCCGCTTCATCGGCTTCAGCGGTTATCCTCAAAAAATCTTCCCCTTCATCCTCGACCAGACCCCGGTGGACTGCGTCCTGAGCTACAACCAGTACACCCTGCAAAACACGCGGTTCACCGAGGAAACCATTCCCTATCTGAAAAGTCATGGAGTCGGTGCGATCAACGCGGGCCCGTTCAGCGCCCGGCTCCTCACCCATGCTCCCCTGCCCTCGTGGCTGAAGGAACCTGAGGCCGTCAAGGCGGCGGCCCGGCAGGCGGCGGCGGTGTGTGCGGAACGAGGGACGGATATCGCCAAACTCGCGCTTCAGTTCTCGGTGGCTCATCCGGACATCACCAGCACCATCGCCGGGAGCGCCAATCCCCAAAATATCCGAAAGTGGGCGCGATGGATCGAGGAGCCCATGGATTTGGACCTTCTGGGCCGGGTCCAGGCGATCTTCGCCCCCGTTAAAAACCTCGGACATACCGAAGGCCTGCCGGAAAACAACTAAAGTTGAATGAACCGGCGCCGACCGACATCCTCTCCCATCATGAAACTTACTCGCTGGGCGGGCCTCCTCGCCACGGGCCTCCTGCTGGAAATGGCTTCCGCCCGGGCCGAGGGGCCCAATAAATATCAGGTGACCGGTCAGGTGGTTGAGGTCACCGAGACCTCCATCATTCTTCAAAAGGGGGAGGAAAAGTGGGAACTGGCCCGCAAGAAGACCACCAAGGGATCCGCCAATCTCAAAGTCGGCGACAAAATCACGGTCTACTATCACATGGTCGCCGATGAAGTGACGGCCAAACCCGCAGGCAAGCCGGGAAAATCCACCAAAAGTGATAAGAACACCGCGACGAAGTAATTGATCGCCCGGGTCAGCATCGGCAAATCTTTCCGGCGCGGACCGATCCATGAAGAATGAAACCGGACGCCCGGAAACACCGGTTGGGTGGATTCCGATCATGAGGGGATTTGCCCTCCATTATCGCCACGTCTGCCGGATGGTGGCCCTCTGGATTTGCCTGATCCAGACGGGTTACGGTGCCGGCCCGGTCCAGCTGATCGGGCCACCCCGGGTCATGGTGTCCGGGAACAAGGCGGTTCTCCAATGGACCACCGACCGCGAAACAGGGACGTCCGTCCTGTATGGTCCCGCCGTGGAACGCCCCACCCGTCGTTTCAAGGGAAAGGTGGGAAAGGAACATTGGGCAGAGCTCGACGGACTCGAGCCGGCGACGCGATACCGCCTGGTCCTTGGGACGGCCCGTGACCCGCTTCAAACGAATGAGTTTGTCACGCCACCCCGGGAAAGCCCCACCGCGACGTGGGTGGCACTGACCGTCATTCTTGCTCCGCCCCGCCTTTCGAACTCCACCAATTCCGTTGAGCCTCCGTCTGCTGCCATCCGTGGCAAGAATCCGGTCACGGATCCGGAAGTCCTCCGGTCGACCTCCTTACCACAGCCGCCCCCGCTGAAGGAAACCTGGGGACATCCGGAAACCGTATCCGACCATTTTCGCCGGCACGGTGCGGACTTCCATGCCCGCGACCCGGAGGATTATGCGGCGCAGGCGTGGCGCTTCCGACGCATTGCCGCTTCCGCCGGATTTCCGGCGAAGAAGGATGCCAAGGGGATCCTGCGGATCTATGACCCGTCCAGCGACACCTTCGGCGCGTACAACCCGGACGGAACCACCCGCACCTTTTTCAAACCCGGAAACAAAACCTACTTCGAGCGGCAGCCCGGAAAATCCGTCGTGTTGCATGAATAACGCCCGGAATCTCCATCCAGTGACGGGTCACCTCTGCCCCGTCTGTGGATTCCCCGACCTTCCCGAGCCCGCCCGGACGGCGGAGACCGGCGGCTCCCTGGAAATCTGCCCCTCCTGTGGCTTTCAACCCGGCTACGATGACGATGTCCGGGGAGTTTCCGTGGCATCGGCCCGGACGGCCTGGCAGAAGGCGGGAAGGCCCTGGTGGAGTGATCGCCCGAAACCGGATTTCTGGAACCCCGGTGCCTCCTCGCCTGCCGCCTGATTTACAGGCTGTCATCCCACCCGCAATCTGCTCTTCTTTCCCACGTGCAGATGGACTCCTTCAAAGCATTCATCCGGGAACTGGCCACCGCGAGCGCGGAGGTCATCATCCCCTACTATGGCAATCCCCAGTTCGGTCTCGAAATCAAGGAGGACGACTCCCCGGTCACCCTGGCCGACCGATCGGCGGAGCAGACCATGCGTCAGTTGATCGAAGGTCGATTTCCAGACCATGGGATCATCGGTGAAGAATACGGTTCAATCCGCACGGATGCGGAATATGTCTGGGTGCTGGACCCCATCGACGGCACCAAGTCCTTCATCACCGCCGTGCCGCTGTTCACCACCCTGATCGGCCTGCTTCACCGCGGAAAACCAGCCCTGGGCTGCATTCACCAGCCCATCCTGCGGCAGTTGATGGTCGGGGACGGCCGGGAAACGGTTCTCAATGACCGCCCGGTTCGATGCCGACAGGTTCCATCCATCGGCCAGGCCACCTTGTTGACCAGCGACCCCCTCTTTCCGGCGCTGTATCAAAACGGCAGCGGCTTTGATGCGCTCACGCGGGCCACGCGCCTGTACCGGACGTTTGGGGATGGCTACGGCTACCTCCTGATGGCGAGCGGTTGGGCGGATATCATGGTTGACCCGATCATGAAGCCCTGGGACCTGCTCCCCCTCATCCCGTGCATCACGGGAGCCGGCGGGGTGATCACCGATTGGCAGGGCCGCGACGCCGCTGCGCCCGAGGCCCACTCTGCTGTGGCCTGCAATCCGGCCCTTCACCAGCAGGTCATCACGCTGCTGGGCAGTTGAGCTTCCTCCAAAAACACTTTTGCCCGTCAGTCCGGACCCGTAACCTCATCGACATGTCCAAACCGGCTTTGGGTCGCGGCCTCGGCGCGCTGTTGAACAGCGGTGGCAAGCCGTTGCCCGGTGCCTCTTCATCTGCCTCAGGCTCCGGCACAACGATTGCCGCCGGAAAACCAGGAGGTGCCACCCGCGTCCCCTGGTCCAAGGTTCGGCCCAGCCCCTGGCAGCCCCGAAAGGATTTTACCCCCGAATCGCTTCAGGAGTTGGCGGACTCCATCCGGGAGCAGGGCATTGTCCAACCGCTGATTGTTCGTCCGGTCGACGATTATTATGAGCTGATTGCCGGTGAACGCCGCTGGCGGGCCGCGCAAATCGCCGGTCTCACCGAAGTCCCCATCCTGGAACGGGTGGCCTCCAATCGTGAGGTTCTCGAACTGGCGCTCATCGAAAACCTTCAGCGGGAAAATTTGAATCCCATTGAGGAGGCGCTGGGCTATGCGCAACTCCAGCAATTGTTTGAGCTGACCCAGGAGCAGGTGGCCCAAAAAGTCGGTCGCGCCCGAACCGCCATCGCCAATGCCCTGCGGTTGCTGAAATTGCCCGACCCCATTCAGACCGCCCTCCGGGGGGGGCGAATCAGCGTGGGCCACGCCAAGGTGATTCTGGGAGTCTCACCAGAATCTTCCCAGACCGCTGTCACGGAGCAGGTCATTCAGGGCAACCTGAGCGTTCGTCAAACCGAGGAATTGGTGGCCCGCCTTCAAAACCCGCCCGTCGCCATTCCCCAGCTGAATCCCACACCGCTGGGTGTCACCCTTCGCGATCCCCATATCGTCGACCTCGAAGGCCGCCTTCGGGAACGATTTCTGGCCAAGGTCGCCCTGCGCTACACCAAGGGCCGCGGCTCCATTGAGGTCCGCTTCCATTCGGACGCGGAGTTGGAACAATTGCTGGAGCGACTGGGCGTCACGGTGGATTGATCGCCCCTGCGCTGCAATCAGCTGAAAATCTTCCTCCGCGCTTGGGAATTTAGAAGACAGGAATTCAACCCTGGACGCGCCACGTGAAGCTGAACCTGCACCTCGTGGGCCGGATGGCCTTCATCCCATTTCTTCTGCTGGGGTTCACGTTCTTCGCCCTTCTGGCGGAAGAACCGAGTGAACCGGTGGTGCATATGCTGGTCCCGGGGTTCTCCGTTCAGGAGTTGCCCGTCCGGTTGAGTAACCAGAACAACCTGAGGTTCGCACCGGACGGCACGTTGACCTCCCTGGGCTATGATGGCCGGGTCTGGAAACTGCGCGATACGGACGGTGACGGATTGGAGGACAAGGCCGAGTCATTCTGGGATGCCCCCACTCTGAGCGTCCCTGTGGGAATGGCCTGGAGCACCCACGGCTTATACGTCTCGTCCCATGGCAAGGTATCCCTCCTTCGCGATACCGATAACGATGGAAAAGCGGATGCGGAAGACATCGTCGCCAACGATTGGCCGCCGACGGATGTCGGAAGCGGTGGGGTGGATGCCACATCCGTCACACTCGATCAGGTGGGTAACGTCTATTTTGGACTCCTGGTGGCCGACTACTCCAACGCCTATCGGCTTCGACCCAGGAAGGACTTGAAGCCCGAGGAGCGGGCGTGGCTGGCGGCCCATGGGCGTTCGGCAGACGGACCACCCGACGAAGAAGTCTCTCTGTACGATCTCGATTCCCCGCGCGGGACCATCCAAAAACTGGACCCCCGGACCAGGAAGCGGACCACGATCGCGACCGGTATCCGGGTTCCGTATCAGCTCGCGTTTAACGCTGCCGGTCACCTGTTCAATACCGATCAAGAGGGAGAAACTTGGATGCCCAACGGGAATCCCGTGGACGAGCTCAACGAAATCCTTCCGGGACACAACTATGGCTTCCCGCCCCGCCATGAACGATGGCTGCCGGCACTCGTCAGCGATGGCCCCGCAGTGGGCTTCGGACCGCAACACGAGAGCACTTGTGGATTCATTTTTAACGAACCGCGGGCACCCGATCTCAAGTCCGCAGTGCTCCCGCCCATTCCCCTTCCCATCTCTCCCGGGCAGGGACTGTTTGGGCCCTCGTGGTGGAGCGGAGACGCCCTGGTCACCGGTGAATCCCGGGGAAAGATTTGGAGGGTTCATCTGGTCCAGACCCCGGAGGGATATGTGGGGCGCGAATACCTCATCGCCCGGTTCAACATGCTGGTGCTGGATGTCGCCATTTCGCCCAGAGGAGACCTCTATGTTTGCTGTCATTCGGGTGAACCCGACTGGGGCACGGGCCCTCAGGGAATGGGGCGCATCTTCAAGATTCGATACACAGGAACCAATGCCCCGCAGCCACGCGCAACCTGGACGGCATCTTCCACCGAAGTGCGTGTTCAGTTTGATCGACCGATCGATCCCGGCGTGACCAACGCCTTCCAGGGAGGGCACGCCTCGATGGAATTTGGGGAATATGTCCGAGCCGCCGATCGCTGGGAGCAGATTCGCCCGTCGTATGCCGTCGTGGCACAGCAACAGGCCACCCCACGAGGGCACCTTCCCATCACCTCAGCGCGGTGGGATTCCGTCTCCAGTAATCTCGAGCTGACCACAGCACCCCATTCCCTTGCCGTTCACTACGCCCTCACCATTCCCGGGATCAAAGCGCCAGATGACGGCGGCCCAGGCGAGACGGTTGACCTCGATTACGACCTCTCAGCCTCCTGTCGTGCACCGACGAATCCCGGGGAAACCTGGACCAAGGTAGCATGGAGTGCCCTCCCCAGTTGGTCGCTGCCCATCCCCGCTTCCTCAGGAACGGATAGTCGCCAAATACCCCTGGTCGCTGCCGACTGGGAGGAGGGACGCGCGTTGTTCACCGAAAAGCTTCGATGCGCACAATGCCATCGCATCCGCAGTGAGGGGGCCATCGTTGGACCCGACCTGAGTAACTTGATGCACCGGGACGCTCAAAGCGTCCTGAGGGATATCCGGGACCCGAATGCAACACTGCACCCGGACTACGTCACCTACTCCGCCGAACTCAGGAACGGCGAGTCGCTATTGGGATTCCTACGCACCTCGACTACCGAAACCGTCGGCCTTTTCGACGCCGCAGGGCATGAAACCCTCATTCCCCGCTCCGACCTTATCCGACTTGGCCCGACCGGCCAAAGCCTCATGCCGACCGGCCTCCTCGATGGCCTCAAGGAGGAGCAGATTCGTTCCCTGCTGACGTTTTTGATGTGGCCTCCACCAAAACCGGATGCCGCCAAAGCCTCAGAGATTATTCGTGCCGCAAACAGTGGATCGTCACCGGACACCGGCGGTTCGGCCTTCGGACCGAACGCACACCCCCTCCGAATCGTCCTGGTCGCGTCACCACAGGACCACGGCCCCGGTCAACACGACTATCCCGCCTGGCAGACCAACTGGAGTCGATGGCTCGGATCAAGCCCGCAGTTGAAGGTGGAAACCGCATGGCTATGGCCCGACACGGTTCAATGGAACCACGCGGATGTCGTTGTTTTCTATTTCTGGAATCATGACTGGAGCCAGGCACGACTGGCGGAGTTGAGCGCCTTTCAGAATCGCGGGGGCGGAACGGTTTTGATTCATGCCGCTGTGATTGCGGATTCCAACCCCGAAGCATTGGCCAAAGCGATCGGGTTGGCTGCCGAACCGGGACGGACCGGGTACCGGCATACCCCGTTCGACCTGCGATTCCTACCCAATCCGTTGACTTTCCAATTCCCGGATTCGATTCCGCTTCTGGATGAACCGTACTGGCCGATGATTGGCCCCACCAATGGCGTGACCGTTCTGGCTTCCGTGGAAATGGACGGCGAAACCCGTCCCCTGATGTGGACCTACCAACAGGGGGAGGGACGCGTCTTTGCTTCAATTCCCGGTCATTATCGATGGACCCTGGAGGATCCCCTTTGGCGCATCCTCATGGTCCGAGCCATCGCCTGGTGCGGCCACCGCCCCCCGGACTCGCTGATCCCGACGCTGACCTGGTTTCCGTGAAGACCAAGGTCGTGGAGAGGGTCGACCTCCGAATTTCAGACGCGGGTTGGGACCATGAACCTGACCGGCTTGTCGGCTGCCATGCGATGGAGCGCAGGTTTTGCCGTCTTCCCCAAAACAGCGATTCTCCACCTCCGCACGAAAAGGGGAGGTCCTGCGCAGGCAACGGTGGTCGAAATCGATCGGGGGACTTGTCCCGCGATGGCGGGCAGTCCCTCCGGGCGCAAGTCCCTCCAAATGAGAGACATCCAATGGATGCGCTCCAGCAAGTCCCCAATTACTGCAAGGACCATCACCGCCCCCCGTCTAAAGTCACCTTTGTAGCGCGGTTCCTGCCAGACCGTCGGCCAGCCCCACAGCCTTGAACGGGGTGTAGCCCTGCCGACTGAAAAGTCGGCGGTACAGCAGACAGGAATGTCTGCGCTACGGTGCGATGGACGGTTTTGGGAACGGCGTCGCAATGGTATCGGCTCCAACGAAGTGGGATCATGCGGTCAGCAACTGGAAGATGCTTCATGCTATATCCAAACTCCCGAAAGCAATGGGACGCCGCTTCCACCGGGCGTTCGCCTTCCCCGACTTTCGGGTTATTCTCGGGTCATGGCATTTGAGTCGTTCAGCGATTGGGTCAGCCGGTTGGAGGTGGCGGGCGAGCTCCGACGGATCGGGCAACCATTGGCCACGGAACTTGAAATCACCGAGGTCGCCAACCGGGAAATGAAACGACCGGGCGGCGGACAGGCACTCCTGATTGAACGTCCGACGGTCAATGGCCTGGTCTCATCCTTTCCCCTCGCCATCAACACCCTGGGCTCCTGGAAACGGATGGCCATGAGCCTGGGTGGCGAATCAGTGGATGCCGTGGCTGCGGAACTCGGCGCCCTGGTGCAGGCCAAGCCACCCACATCCCTGCGCGAGACCTTCAGTCTTTTGAGCAAGGCGATTGAACTCAGGCATGCCCGCCCCAAAACAGTCCGGGATGGGGCCTGCAAAGAAGTCATCCACCGGTTTGATCCCCCACCCACCCGACGCGAACCGTGGCCCGCGGCCCCGAACATTCTCGATCCTGCCTGCCAACCAACAACTGGTGACCCCACCCTTCTGGATCTCCCCATCCTGAAGTGCTGGCCGCTCGATGGAGGCCGGTTTGTCACCCTGCCCTGCGTCATCACCCGCGACCCGGATACCGGGGAGCGGAACGTGGGTATGTATCGGATTCAGGTCTACGACGACCGGACCACTGGGATGCACTGGCAATTGCAAAAGGTGGCCGCCCGACATGGACGACGCTACTACGAGACCGGCACCCGGATGCCCGTGGCCATTGTCCTCGGTGGCGACCCGGTATTCCCTTTCGCAGCCACCGCACCCTTGCCCGACGGCCTCGATGAACTGCTGCTCGCCGGTTACCTCCGGCGAAAATCAATCGAACTGGTCAAATGTGAATCCGTCGACCTTGAGGTTCCCGCCAACGCGGACATTGTGATCGAAGGCTATATCGATCCGCTGGAACCCCTCCGGAGCGAGGGTCCCTTTGGTGATCACACCGGTTTTTATACCCTGCCCGAGCCCTATCCGGTCTTTCATATCACTGCGATCACCCATCGCAAAAATGCGGTCTATCCCGCCACCATCGTTGGAATTCCTCCCATGGAGGACTTCTACATAGGAGCCGCGTCGGTGAAGCTCTTCCTGCCGGTGATGCGGATGAATTTCCCTGAACTTCGCGATCTTGCCCTGCCGGCCGAGGGCGTCTTCCACAACTTGGTGTTTGCCAGCATCAAGAAGACCTATCCCATGCAGGCCTACAAGCTTATGCACGGACTCTGGGGCATGGGGCAGATGATGTTCACCAAGTACATCGTGGTAGTGGACGACGACGTGGATGTTCACAACACCAGCGAGGTCCTGTTTCGGTTGTGCTCCAACACCGATCCTCAACGGGATGTCCTCGCCACCCGCGGACCGGCCGATGTCCTGGACCATGCCACCACCTCCATCGGGGTGGGGGGTAAGCTCGGATTTGACGCCACCCGAAAGCTGCCCGGGGAAGGCTTTACCCGCCAGTGGCCACCCCTCATCCGTATGACACCCGAGATCCAGCGTCGGGTGGATGCCATTTTCTCTGGGAAGATTTAGTCCACCTTCCTGATGACGGTTTCTCCTCCATTCCCTGGGATTTAAAGAGAACCGACTGAATCAGAGCAACATCGGTAGCAGCCCAACGGAACAACTGCCTCTGCCAGTCCCTAATCAATTTGGGGCCATGGGAATCGAGGGAAACGTCCGGCACCAGGACGGAGTACCCAATAGGAACTGGGGCACGCTATTCTTCGTGGATTTTTTGTATAGAAAAGCCTCATTAAACGCACACGAAGCCGCAAAGGCACGAAGAAGCATGGAGAGGTGAACGAATCGGACCACCGGACACCCCGGTAGCATGGCTCCAGCCGAGGCTCGGGCGGTTGGAACCACGTTCGTTCCGCAGAGGCGAAGCCAATGGGCCGTCCGCGGGACCGGTAACTACTGCGAGGCGGGCGATGGCCTCCCCAGGTAGCGCAGGTATTCCTACCTGCCGTTTCGCAGGTTTTCAAACCTGCCTGGCCGTCGGTGAATCGGGACGTTCGGGGACGGGGTCCAGCCCTGCCGACTGGAAAGTCGGCGGCACGGCAGACAAGAATGTCTGCGCTACCCTGTGAAGCAGGCGAAGCCAATGGGCCGTCCGCAGGACCGGT
>CAIPFS010000222.1 GCA_903864375.1 uncultured Verrucomicrobiota bacterium | reverse complement strand
TCCCGTAGTCGCCGAACGTGAGTCGGCGCTATCTCTGCTCGGCTGGAACCGGTTGTTGAACCGATCGGCAGGTCAAAAGCCTGGCGGACCGGCGACGCCGAACTGCGAAATCACGGTCACACTCGCCCGGAATCAAGTCCCCCGATCGAACAGCGCCGGCTGACGTCCGGCGACGACTGGGAAACGGAGGCCAGCGTGACTGCTGTAGTCGCCGAACGTGAGTCGGCTTTATCTCTGCCCGGCCGGAATCGGTTGTGGAACAGATAGGCGGGTCGAAAGCCAGGCGGACCGGCGACGCTGAACTACAAAATCACGGTCCCATTGGCCCGGAATCGAGTCCCCCGATCGAACAGCGCCGGCTTACGTCCGGTGACTACCCGGGGGGAGCGCGACTGCGCTCCTGTAGCTCCGTCAGCCTTCCACTAAAATCGATTCCAACGATTCCCGGGGAGGTCGGGGAGTGATCACCGCCAGGCTCAGCCGGTCCGGGTGGAAGAACTCCCGGGCCACCCGGCGGACATCGGTCGGTGTCACCGCCGATAAATCCCGTCGCGTTTCCTGTGGCGGAACCAACCGCCCAAACCCCAGCCACATTTCGCCCAAGGCCATCATGTGGTTTTCGGTGCTTTCCAGGTGCAGGTCGAACTGACCGAGAACGTAATCGCGCGCGCGGTCGAACTCATCCCGCCCTGTCAATCGTGTCGAAAGCCGGTCCATCTCCTTCCGGACCAGTCGAATCGTTTTTGATACTTCCGAGGCGTCCAGCCCGGCGGTGACCACCAAATCGCCGCAGTCGTCCCAAAAACTGGCCGAACTTTGAATATTGTAGGTCAGCCCATGGCGTTCCCGGACGATCTGGAAGAGCCGGGAGCTCATGTTTTCTCCCAGAATGACGTTGAGCAGGCGCAGGGCAAACCGGTCGGGGGAATGACGGGAACAGGCCCGAATGGCGAGGGCCAGATTGGCTTGTTCGACCGATTTTTGGACCACCCGGACGGACGGTGCACTTCCCGGAGGCGGGGCGGGGGAAAACCCGGGTCGAATTCCCGGGCGGAAACGGTCCGTCCATGGACGGATGAGTTCGACCAGGGCCTCGTGTTTCACCGCTCCGGCGGCGGCGATGACGGTGCCCCCGGACACATAATGGTGTTGAAGGTGACGAAGAATCTCTGGGCGGCGAATGGCGTCGAGCGTTCTGCCATTGCCAATGACCGGACGTCCCAGAGGATGCCGTGGGAACTGCAGGGCATTGAGCAGGTCATGGATCTGTTCGGCCGGCTGGTCGCGATACATCGCGATTTCCTCTTTGATGACCGAGCGTTCACGGATGATCTCCGAAGGTGCAAAGCTGGAATCGAGGTACATGTCGAGGAGGACATCGACCAGAATTCCCAAGCGGTCCGCCCGGGCCCGGGCGTAAAAGCAGGTGTGTTCCTCGTCGGTAAAGGCATTCAGGTAACCGCCCATGCCCTCCACCGCCTGTGAAATCTGAGCCGCCGTCCGCCTTTTGGTGCCTTTGAAGAGCAAATGCTCAATGAAGTGGGAAATGCCGCTTTGTGAGGCGCTTTCATAGCGACCGCCCACGCCGACCCAGACGCCCAGGGCGACACTGGCCATGTGCGGGAGGGAGGCGGAGACCACGGTGAGTCCGCAGTCCAACTGTGTGACGTGATACACCGGAGACCAAGGTTAGCCGGAAAATGGTCAACGACAACCGTGCAACGGCCACATTTGTCCGCTACCGGAAGGCGAGGGGAATCTGCTCCGGTATGCCGACGGTCCGTCGGTAGTGCAGGATCCATTCGATCACCTGCTTCGGGTCGTCGGTGACCCGGATCAGGTCCAAATCACCCACTGAGATCATTCCCGCCGGTTCCAGGGTCGATGATATCCAATCGAAAAGCCCCCGCCAAAACCCGGTGCCGAAGAGAATGAGGGGAAATGCCGGAATCCGTTGAGTTTGAACCAGCGTCAGGACTTCAAAAAACTCGTCAAGCGTTCCAAAACCCCCCGGCATGTACACGAAACCCATGCTGTACTTCACGAGACAGACTTTTCGGGTGAAGAAGTAGTGGAAATTGACGGAAACGTTGGCGTAGCGATTCCCCTTTTGTTCATTCGGCAACTCGATGTTCAGTCCGATGCTGGGTGTTCCCTTGACCCGGGCGGCCCCGCGATTGGCCGCCTCCATGATTCCTGGTCCACCACCGGTCAATACCGCGATTTTCTCGCGGGCAAGCCCCTCAGCGATATCGCGGGCCGCCTGATAATAGAGGTCCTCGGGTTGGGTACGGGCGGATCCGAATATTGTGACCGCGGGCCCGGTTCGCGACAGGGTGTCAAACGACTCCACGAACTCGGCCATGATCCGAAAAACCCGCCATGGGTCCTCGGCAAGTCGGGCTGCTGTATGATCCATCATCTTGGTCCGGCACAGTACGGGAGTCGTTCCGGCAAGGGAACCAGAGAAGCACGTTCGCTTCTCAATTCCGCGAAGTATGGGCTTCGCACGGAAAATGCAGAGAGTGGCTTTGGGT
>CAIPFS010000221.1 GCA_903864375.1 uncultured Verrucomicrobiota bacterium | reverse complement strand
TGGAGGTCCAGGTTCATCCCGGATTCATCGACGGTGAGAAGCTGTTAGTGAGTGTCATCCGGGACATTACCTACCGAAGAAATCTCGAAGAAGAACTTCGGCGGTTCAATGCCGAATTGGAGAGGAGGGTGGAGCAGAAAACACGGGAGGCGCTCGAACTCTACAACAATGCTCCGTGCGGATATCATGCAGTCAATGCCTTCGGGATCATTGAGCAGATGAATGCCCGGGAATTGAGCTGGCTGGGTTATTCTGAATCGGAGGTGATCGGCAGGAAGTCCCTGGTTGACCTTTTGTGCCCCGAGGATGCAAGGCTGTTTAAGGAGGTCTTCCCGAGGTTTGTTGAATCAGGCGAAAGGACCACGGCCCAGTGGCGCATGCGTCGCAAGGACGGATCGACGTTTCCCGTGTTTATCACTGTCCAGGCGATACGGGATGCCGGGGGGCGCTTCATCAGAACACAGACGAGTTCGATCGACATCAGTGAGCGCGAGCAGATTGAGGAGGACCTTCGAAAGGCCCTGGACGCCGCTGAAGCGGCCAACCGGGCCAAGACGGCATTTCTGGCCAACATCTCCCATGAATTGCGCACGCCGCTGAACGCCATTATTGGATTTTCAGAGTTGTTGCTGAGGGATGCGACGCTGGCTTCGAAACCCCGGGACCATGTGCGGACGATCAGTCGCAGCGGCCAGCACCTGATTGAAATCATCGGGGATGTTTTGGAGATGGCGCGAATTGAGGCGGGAAACGTGGCCGTGAGGTCGGTTCGCTTCGAGTTGGAGCCGGTGCTGGAGGATGTGAAGCAGTTCTTTTTGGAGTCCATCCGGGCGAAGGGCCTTGCGTTCCAGGTGGAACTGTCTCCCGAGAACCCTGGCTCCCTTCTGGGGGATATCACCAAGGTTCGCCAGGTTTTGATCAACCTGGTCAGCAATGCGGTCAAGTTCACCCATGCGGGCAAGATTTCCATTCGGATCGGTTGGTGCCGCGATCCGGATGGAATTTGCCTGGTTCAGGGGGAGGTTGCGGACACTGGACCCGGAATCCGGAAGGACGACATTGTCCATCTTTTTGAACCGTTTTATCAGACGGACCTGGGATACAGCTCCAAGGGGGGAACCGGGCTCGGATTGCGAATCACCCGGGAGTATTTGCAGCGGATGGGTGGCGATATCTCCGTTTCCAGTGAACCGGAAAAGGGGAGTTGCTTTCGATTTCATTTCCCACTCAAGTTCGCAACTTCCGTGTCCAGTGGCCCATCCCACGAAAACGGGTGTGACTTGGTTCAGATTCCTGGGGCAGCAGGAAGGGGAGCCCGGGTTTTGGTGGTGGATGATCAACCCGACAATCGACGCCTGCTTCTGAATATTCTGGAACCCCTGGGTTACGTGGTCGTTGAAGCGGTGGATGGGGTGGATGCGCTGGAGAAAGTCGTCGCAGAGGCTCCCCAATTTATTCTGATGGATTTGCACATGCCCCGGATGGATGGCTACGAGGCCATCCGCCAGATCCGTCGCCAGAAGGGGCATGAAGTGGTCATCATTGCGATCAGTGCGAGCGTCATCAGTGAGAAGTTTCAAGCGGCGCGACAAGCAGGGGCCGATGCCTGCCTGGGAAAACCGTTCAGAGAACTGGAGTTATTGAGCCTGATGGCGCGCATTTCTGAGAAGTCTCCAGCGGTGTCTGAGCCACACCTGTTGATCGGACGTGGTTGGCCGTCAGATCCCATTCTGGCGGGATGTGTCCTTAAATTGGCACCGAAGTGGACCCAGGCTCTGGTCCTGGCGGCTCAAAATGCCGAGTATCGAAAATTGACCGCAATGGTGGATGAGATCCGGGAGTTTGACCCCGAGTTGGCCTCCGGTTTGAGCTCGCGGGTGGAAGCCTTTGATTACGAGTCGGTCCTTCAGTTGCTGAATCCGACCGTTTCCTGACGCGGTGGAAGTCCGGCAGTCCGTGACGGTTTGGATCTCGCCGCGCCGGCTCTTTTGACCCGGGAGCATCCGACCGGGACTTGCACGAGGTCCCTCCGGCTAGCAGGCTACGCCCATCATGGCCCACGGATATCCCCGTTTCCCTTCTGCTGGAACCCGCCTGTGCGCGGTGTTCGGGCAGCCGATCCGCCACTCCGCATCGCCGGCCCTGCACAATGCTGCGTTCGAGGCGGCAGGTCTGGATTGGGCGTACGTGGCCTGCGAGGTGGAGCCCCGGTTTCTCGGCGAGGCCTTGGTGGGGGCGGGGCGGATGGGCTTTTGCGGGTTGAATCTGACGGTGCCCCACAAGCTGGAGGCGCTTGAATGGGTGGATGTCCTGGACGAGTCGGCGCGGGCCTGGGGTGCGGTCAATACGGTGGTCTTTGAAGTGGAAGTGGACGGTGAGTGGTTTCCCGTGGGACTGAGAGAGCCGGACGGGCGCCCGATTCGTTCCAAAGGGTACAACACCGATGCGGATGCCTTGATCCGGGCGTTGAAAGAGGATTTGCGGGTCGAGCCACGATCTGCCCGCGTCTTGTTGCTCGGGGCAGGGGGCGCCGCCCGCTCGGCGGCCTTGAGGTTGGCGGACGAAGGGGTCCTTGAATTGTGGCTGGTGAATCGAACCCTCTCCAAGGTGGAGGAACTGGCGGCGGAGATTTCAAACCGTTATCCCGCGGTGACTGTCGAGGTGGGGTATCCCGAATCCGATGTCGAAATCATCCTCAACGGCACCTCCCTGGGGCTGAAATCCGGCGATCCCCTGCCGTTGGATACGGACCGGTTCCCGCTGGAGCGGGCGGATGGGGTGTACGACATGATCTATCGTCCGGCAGTCACGCCATTGCTGACGGCTGCCCAGGCCGCCGGTTGCCAGACCGCAAACGGGCTGGGAATGTTGCTGTACCAGGGGGCTGCCGCCTGGGAGTTGTGGACAGGGCGGCCGGCTCCACTCGAGGTCATGCGGGAGGCGCTGGGACGCGAGGTCTACGGAGGCCCGCGATGATCCATCTTGGTACCACAGGAAGGAAAGGAAGGCCCATTTGAGCCAGGAGACCTACCTCGGGTTGCCCATGGAGTTCTGGTTCTCCGGGCCATGGGGATTGCCATTTCATCTCTGGACGCTTGAGCTGACCTTGATGGGCCTGCTGGTGGGCAGTTTCCTCAATGTCGTCATCTATCGGATGCCGCTGGGAAAGAGTGTGGTCCGCCCGCCGTCCCATTGTCCCCACTGCGATTACCGCATCCCGATCTGGCTTAATCTGCCCGTCGTGTCGTGGTTGCAATTGCGTGGGCGCTGCGCCAACTGCCATGCGCCCATTTCGCCCCGGTACCTTCTGGTGGAGGCATTAACCGGGATGGCATTTTTTCTCACCTGGCTGACCTGGGGCCACGAATCTCCGGGCAAGGCCATCGGGTTGTGCGTCCTTTGGTCAGGGTTGCTCGCCGCCACCTGGATTGATCTCGAGCATTTCATCATTCCGGACGAGATCACCCTTGGGGGCATCGGCGCTGGACTTCTGCTGTCGGCTGTGGCGCCGGCCCTCCAATTGACGGAGACCCGGATTCCCGCGTTGTTGTCGAGCCTTGGAGGTATGGTGGTGGGTGCGGGACTCGTCTACGGCGTGCTCCGGCTTGGCAAGTTGCTCTTCGGTCGGCTGAAAATCAGGTTGGAGGCAGGGACCCGGGTCGTTTTT
>CAIPFS010000220.1 GCA_903864375.1 uncultured Verrucomicrobiota bacterium | reverse complement strand
TATCGTGCCCGGTGGTCCGATAGATGGAAACCTCGTTGGTGACCAACGGTTTGCTTTCAACCCGTTGATTCACGGTCATCCAAAGACGCTGTTCCCCATCCAGAGCCAACCCCAGGGATGAAGATTCCGACGGCTGCAAACCGCCGAGGTCCGATGGAATGATGATGGGGGTGAACTTCCGGGTCGCGAGGTCCAGGCTCCACACCATTCCATGCTGGCCCAGGATATAAAGGCGCTTTCCCTTCCCATCCCCAGCCAACCGGGTGGCAAAATCGGGTAATCGCGCCAGTTCGGATAGGGTGAAGCCGTCGGGAGCCGGTGGCAGGGGACGGAATTGAGCGGCGGCGACCAGTTTTTCATAGGTCGGGAAATCGGTCGTCCGGCGAATGGCCGCCACCTCTGGCGCCTTGATTTCCACGCTTCCGTTCTCCCAGGTGTGAAGAACAAAATTCAGGACATCGGCTACCTGGACATCATCCAAAAGCACGGCGGGCATTTGACCGTTGAAGGTCCTGCCGTTGACGACAATTTCCCCGGAGAGCCCCCCCACCATCGCCCGAATTCCTGCGACGGGATCACGCCGTAAATAATCCGACTGGTACAGCGGCGGATAGGTGGTCCCGCTCCCACGACCGGTCGGTTGATGGCACATGGAACAGTGGGCCACGTACAGGGCACGCCCACGTTTGACGGACGCCTCGAGGCCCGCGGTGGCTATACCGGATGTACCGCCATCGCCCGCCTCGGAAAGAAACGGTACCCACAGCAGGAAACCGAGCCAACGCCAGGAACGCATCCACATACCCGCACCCTATGAATCCCACCCTTGCTGTCAACGCAACGAAGCTGTTCAGCAGAATCGGAATCGGCTAATAACAGGAATATGGACCGACCCGTCATCTGGGGAATTGACGCCTTTGCCTCCGGGCCCTTCACCGGCAATCCTGCCGCCGTCTGCCTCCTGGAGGTCCCGGCTGAACCGCGGTGGATGCAGCAGATCGCCGCTGAAATGAACCTGTCGGAAACCGCCTTTCTCGTGTCCAAAGACGAGGGATGGGGATTGCGCTGGTTCACGCCGACCACCGAGGTGGCCCTTTGCGGACACGCCACGCTGGCCAGCGCCCATTTCCTTTGGGAATCCGGCACGCTCTCTCGCGAATACCCCGCCCGGTTCTTCACCGAAAAGAGCGATGAATTGATCTGCCGGCATCGAAACGGACGCATTGAAATGGATTTTCCGTCCCGTCCCGCATCAGAGGCACCGGCACCCGACGGACTGGCCGAAGCCCTGGGAGCCACACCGAAGTGGGTGGGCCGGAGCGTGGATGACTATCTCGTCGAAGTGGAGGATGCCGAAACAGTTTGCCACCTTCGTCCCAACCTGATGGCGCTCGCTCAACTTCCCGTCCGGGGAGTGATTGTCACCGCCGCTGGTGACGGTCGATATGACCTGGTCTCCCGGTTTTTCGCTCCGGCGGCAGGGGTTCCTGAAGACCCGGTCACCGGTTCTGCTCACTGCACCCTTTCCCCTTATTGGTCCGCTCGAACAGGCCGAACCGAATTGCTCGCCTGGCAGGCCAGCCCGCGAGGCGGGGAAGTCCATCTTCGTCTGGAAGGCTCCCGCGTTCTGTTGGGCGGATCCGCCACCACCATCTGGAAGGGACACCTGGCCACGGCGCCCTTTTGACGGGTTCACCAGAGCTCCCTTAGAAAGACCTCGTTGCGAGCCCCCATCCCCAATCAGTGGAGGTCAAGTCGCCGCAGAACCTCTTCCAGAGTGAGCCGATGATGGTCCATGATTTTGGCGGAGCAGAATGAAACTTCTTCGGGAGGCCCCCAATCCCCTATGAGTCAGGTCCGTTGAAGTCGGCAGGACTAAGCCCTCTGCCAGCGGGTTAAATGGCGACCCGTTGCCCGGCAGATCCAGTAGGCGCCGAATGACAGCACGCTGGAAATCAGCGTCGCGGCATAGATGCGGTCACCCCGGTACTCGGTCATTCCCTGTACCAAAATATGGCCGAGTCCCTGCCGACTCAGGAACCATTCCGCCACGATGGCCCCCACGATGCTCGTGGTAAACGCAATCTCATGCGCCGCCAGGTAATACGGGAGTGCACTCGGCCAGAGGACGTAGCGAAAGATTTCCCAACGGGAACCATCGAGGGTGCGCATCCGATCAATCAAAACCCGGTCCGCTGCCTTGAGCCCTTGATTCAAATTGGCCAAAAGCGGATGGAAGCAAACCAATACCACGATGATCAGCCGGGGAAGAAGGGAACTCCCCATGGTGATGATCAAGAGGCTGGCGAGGGCCACAAACGGGATATTCTTCAACACCACCACCCACGGGGTGCTGAACGCCTCCAGCCACCGGATATAGACGGAACCGATGGCCAGCGACAGGGCGATGAGGTTTGCCAACGCGTAGCCGAGCAGGGCCGTGAACAGGGTGGAAAGGGTGCCCTCCAGCATGGCAGACCGTTCATCCCAAAGCACCTCTCCCACCTTGACCGGGGATGGCAATGTCAGGGGTGGCAGTCCGGACCATCGGACGGCCAGCAGCCAGATGACCGCAACCGAAACCAGCATCAATAAATAGGCTCGTCGATCGCTCATATACCTGTGGCGCGCAGAACAGCATGAAGATGACCCCGGACCGTCCGCACCGTCTCCTGAAATTCCGCGCTCGGCTTTCCCCAGATATCCCGGGGTCGTGGCAGATGGATGGGGATGTCATGGGCAATGCGCCCGGGATATCGGGAAAGGATCACCACACGGTCCGCCAGAACCACCGCCTCTTCGACACTGTGGGTCACCAGCAGGGTGGTGGGACGCGTCCGGGCGAGGACACCGGCCAGCCATTCCGTCATGGATTCGCGGGTAATTTCGTCCAGGGCACCGAGCGGCTCGTCCAGCAGCAGGATTTGCGGTTGATGAACCAGAGCGGCGGCGATGTTGACGCGCTGCTGCATCCCGCCCGAAAGCTGGTGAGGATAGGCATGGAGATGCTCACCCAAACCGAAATCTCGAAGGAGTTGTGACGGATCCAGTCCGTCGGTTCGCCGGGTAATGGCCAGAGTGAGCTGGACATTCTCCAAGGCCGTTCTGGACGGCACGAGGGCAGCCCTCTGGAAGGCGACACCAACCTGCCGCAGGGCACAGGCCTGAGCCGGTGAACGCCCAAGGACCTCCACGGACCCTTCGCTGGGCTCCTCCAGCCCGGCGGCCATGCGCAGCAGGGTGGTCTTTCCACACCCGGAGGCACCCACCAACGCCACGAGCTCACCCGGGGCAACGGCGAGATCAATGCCGGTCAGGATATCCACGCCAGCCTTGAACCGCTTGCTGACCTGCTTCAGGCGAACGGCGGGATCCGTCACGAAACACCTCCGGATTCGCGTCGAACCAATTGGACCGGGACATTCGCCCGCATCCGGTTTCCACCCACCGCGAGCCTGACCTCAAAGCTGGGCGACTCCTCAAAATGGACATCGTAATCCCGCAGAACATTCGCCAGCGCCACCGGGGCGTGGATGTTGGTCACATTCATTCCGAGACAGATATGAGTGCCACCACCAAAAAAGCCAATGGCTTTGGGAGGATAAGAGCGACCCTGGAGGTACCGCTCGGGATGAAACTCCAGCGGCTGCTCGTAAACCTCCTCCAGGAAGTGAACCAGCGTGTTGGCATGCATGACCGGCGTCCCTGCGGGTATCCGATAGCCGCCAAAGTCAAAATCACATCCGGCGTGGCGGGGTAGAACAATGGCACCCGGGCGCAGGCGCATCACTTCCTGAATCGTCGCCTTGAGCAACGGAAACATCTGCATTCCCGGAAAAGGTTCAGTGCTCCAGGCTGCCAATTCGGTGCGCAACCGGGCAGTCCAATCCGGACGGCTGGCGCAATAGACGAGGCACCAGTAAAGCAGGTTCGCCGTATTATGGATTCCGGCCACCAGGGTCAGGTAAAGATCATTTTCCTTTTCCCATTGTGACAAAGGGGGATTTCCAGCTTCCCGGTTGGCGTCCTCGAGTGCGGTGAAATTGTCCATCGGCCGCGATTCCAAGGCGGCACGCTCCGCCAGAAGCTGTCGGAATATCCGAAACGTCTGCGATTTCAACCGCCGATAGGACGGGCGGGCATAATAAAGATGCCGCCAACGACCGAGGTTGGTCCCAAAGAGAAATTGCCATTCGAATTCTTCCAGCGTGGCAACCATTGAATCCGTGAGCTGAGCGTGGAAGGTTGTCCGGCTGTTGACCCGCAGCAGGATTGGCCCAAAGACCTCGGCGAGGTTGGCCCGCCCGCCCGGAATCGCCTTCAATTCCCCGGCGATCACCCGATCCATCACAGGAAGGTACCTGGCAATGGCCTCCATTCCGAAGGCCGGCTTGAGCGTCTTGCGTCGGGCCTTGTGCGGATCCCCGTCCAATTGAGTGACGTGGCCTGAACCCAGTTGCTCGCCAAAGGCCGTGTTCGTCGCGCCATAGCTCCAAACCTCGGTATTCCGCCAAACGAAGTCGTTGGCCTCCAGCCCGGCCAGCACTACATAGACCCGCCCCCGAAATCGGGTCCGATAAATGGGTCCATGTTTCCGGTAAGCCCGCAGGTGGAATCCGAACGGGTCCTTCCGGTACGCCATCGGAGGCCCGACCCAGGGCAACCCTTCCTGATAATATGGAATGTCCTTCACGCCCCGAAGTGGTCCTCCAGCCGAGGCGGCGCGGGTATCGGGAGTCTCAGCAGTGGTCATGAATGGCTCAACAAAGGGAACAACACCCGCCGGGGAAGCAAAAGTCATGCAGTTCGACACCAAGGCTCGGAAATTCAACCGGTTGACGGCAGATGATCATCTTCCGCCCCCCATTGTGCCCACGATTCGACACACTGGATAAAGTCCCGCACCTTTTGCCGTCAGCCCGGGGAAGCCAGCCCGCCTACTTTTTCCCGGGCAACTCGATCTGCTTGAACTGGACCATCCCCGCGGCGAGGGAATCCCATCGATCCGCCGACATGTACAAAAGCGGTTGTTGGTCGTTACCCACCATCAATTCCTTCTGCAGGTCAAAGCGGCGCAGGACCTGGGCCGGGGTCAGGCTGACGTCGGTTGACCGCCGAGCGGTGATGGCCGCAGCCTCCTCCGGGCGTTCGATGATGAAACCCGCCGCCTGGTTCAGGGCCCAGAGGTAACGCCGCAGGAGGTCGCCCCGCTTTTCAAACGTTTCGCGACGAACAACGGACACGTCGCAGTATTCGTCGACCCCCACTTCAAAGGATCGCAGGGCAAACCAATTGGAATAGCCCGCCTGTTCGATCAACCGGGGTTGGTTGTTCACCCATCCAAAATAGTAATCCATGACCCCGGCCAACAGCGGGTCCGGGGTGAAGCCGGCCTGCAAAAACTGGACGGCATCCTTGCGATAGCCCGCCTTTTCCAGGGCAAATTCCAGATAAAAATCGTTACCCGGCTGCATGCCCACCCGTTTTCCAATGAGGTCCTTCAGGGTTGGCTTGAAGCTGGATCGTTGATTCCTGGGAATGGAGGAGTCGAGGCCGATCCAGGAGATTGGGGCGTTCTTCTGAATCGCGGCGATGGCCACAACATCCGAGCCCGTCCGACTGTTGCGCAGGTGAAGCACGAAGCTGGCACCGGCCGGGACACCAATATCCACCTGCCCCGCCACCAACAGTTGCAAGGCATCAATACCAGGGCCACCTGCCACCAACTCGACATCCAACCCCACCTGATCAAACCATTTTTTCTCCTGAGCGAGATACCAGGGAGCCAGCTCGTCATTGAAGACCCACGGCATGGAGATCCGAAGCTTCTCCCGCTTCTCGAAGGTCGGGGCAGTTTGTCCCGGCTTCGGGAGAAGGTCGTTGGAAAAGTACTTTTCCGACGGAATGCGGGATCGAACCAAAGCCAGAGCCTGGTCGTAGGTCAGTGCCGGGCCCGCAGGAGTGGACCCATTGGCGTGAACCGCCGAGTCCGCAGGTGCCTTGGGATCTCCGCAGCCTGCGGCCATCAAGGCCCCCACGACCATGCCCAGCCAAATTCCGCGTTTCAGTCGCAGCATTCCGAAACCATCAAGTTCCATGGCGCATGGGTCGAGATCATTCAACCAGTCCCGCGGTCTCATACCTGCATCCCGGTTCGAACCCTACTTTTTAGCCAGCAGGACCAGGCCGCCCAGGCAAAGCAGCGCCCCCAACCAGTGGCTGGAGGTCAGCTTCTCCCGAAACACCCACATGCCCATGGGTAACAGCAGCACGCCGGAGGCGGCATTGACCACCATCGAGTAGGTCGACACCTTCCACCCATATCGATAGGCGAGGAGCGATCCGGATTCGAACCCGAGAATCACAAAACCCAGGGCATAGCTGACCCAGGAGACCTGGCCGAGGGCCGTCCAAAGTTCGGCCCGCCCCGGGGTGCACAGGTAGGCACCCAGGGAAACGAGGAAGGCCACGCCGTAGATGACCATGAGCGCCGCCAGCGGATGGACATGGCGGGGGACCGTCTTTTGCAGGAACTGGGAGAGGGCGACGGCTGCGGTGGTGGTGAAAAGTGGAAGATAAAAGCGCCACATGGGAATCGTGCGGCCGTGGCCTTTGCACGAACCGCACTCTCGCATCGAATCGGTTGCGGTTCAACCGGCATGACAAAACAGCTTGCCCCCATGCGTATTATAGCCAACGTTCATCTTCAGGCGTATGCAACGGACACGGG
>CAIPFS010000219.1 GCA_903864375.1 uncultured Verrucomicrobiota bacterium | reverse complement strand
CTGAATTATGAGCGATACTTACACTCTTTATAACCCCACTGTCATGGAGCACTTCATGAATCCCCGAAACATGGGTGATCTGAAGGATGCTGACGGCATCGGCGAAGTCGGAGCCGCAGCCTGCGGTGACATCATGAAGATCAGCGTCAAAATCCAGGATGGGCGAATCACGGACGCCCGCTTCAAGACCTTTGGCTGTGGCTCCGCCATCGCCAGCTCCAGCATGGCCACCGAACTCATCAAGGGCCGCACCATTGAAGAGGCGATGAACTTCTCCAATCAGGAAGTCGTTGACGCTCTCGGTGGATTGCCCCCGGTGAAGATTCATTGTTCGGTCCTTGCGGAGGAAGCGCTCAAGGCCGCCCTCGAAGATTACGTCAAAAAGCATCCCGAATCCGCCCGGGCACAACTAGCCGTGACGGCCTGAAACGTCGGCAAAATCCGGACCCGACCGCCGGTGCGGCAGGGTCCGTCATCTCCGGAGGCATGATCGGCATTTCGTCAAATCCGATCCGTCCGTCGGCCTTCAGGACAGGGGCCACCTGCCCTGAGATTTAGTCTCCTACTGCATTCCTTTTCCCGTTTGAACGCCATGCGCCAAGTTTATCTCGATCATCAGGCCAGCACCCCGGTATTGCCCGAGGTTTTCGACGCCATGCGCCCGTACTTCACCGAGGCCTTTGGCAACCCCTCATCGTTGCACCAGCACGGACTCCGGGTCCGCGATGCGATCAAGACCGCCCGCCGGCAAATGGCGGCGCTGATCAATGCGGAGAGTGAGGAGGAAATCTTTTTCACGTCCGACGGCACCGAGTCCTCCAACCTGGCGATCAAGGGAGTGGCCTACGCCAACGAACGGCGGGGACGCCACCTGGTTGTCAGTGCCACGGAGCATCCCAGCGTCATGAACTCGGTTGAGTTCCTGGAAAAGCAGGGATTCACCTGCACCCGTGTCTCCGTGGACTCCGAGGGTCTTATTCGATTACCGGAGTTGAAGGCCGCCATCACTCCGCAAACCACCTTGGTGGCCGTGCATCATGTGAACCACGACATCGGCACCATTGAACCCATTGCCGAGGTGGGGAAAATCTGCGCCGAAGCCGGGGTCCCGTTGTACGTCGATTGCGAGGCGAGCGCCGGATGGCTCCCCATTGACGTCAAAGCGATGGGAGCCGCCTTGGTGAGCTTTTCCCCCCACCGCTTCTATGGCCCCAAAGGCGTGGGTGTCCTTTACCGTCACCGGAAAGCCCGCATCGTGAGTATTCTCCACGGAGGGGTTCAAGAAAACGGACGTCGCGCGGGAACGGAAAACGTCCCAGCCATCGTGGGAGGAGGCGTGGCTGCTGAAATCGCTCTCCAGGAGATGTCGGCACGAATTGCCCACACCTTTCATCTTCAGCAACGCCTCTGGAAGGGCCTGTCGGAACACGTGCCCTACATCAAATTGAATGGGCCGCTGCCTGGTCCGAACCGGATTTCGACCAACCTGAATCTTTCCACCGAATTCATCGAAGGCGAAGGCCAGTTGTTGCTGTGCGATCTCAACGGAATCGCCGTCGCCAGCGGTTCGAGTTGCGTCAGCAAGTCGCTCAAGATTTCCCACGTCCTGGCCGCCATTGGACTGGACCATGCCCTGGCTCAGGGCAACATCATCATGACCCACGGAAAGGACAACACCGAAGAAGACGTCGATTATGTGGTCGGGTCCTTCGCCAAAATCGCGGCCAAGCTGCGGGGAATGTCTCCGATGTGGGAGGAATTCGAGAGCGGCGTCATCGATTCGGTGATTGCTCCCCGGGGAATCGGCAAGTCGTTCAGCGAACACGCTGCCGGGATCTCTGGCAAACCGGCACGGTAGGTCCAAAGGTCGGGAAAACTTCCGAATCCGGACGTGGTTCGCTCGCACCCTCGCCACTGAAGGCATTTAGCCTGGGCAGGGTGATGATCCCTGCAACTATTGGGGACTTGCAGAGGCGCTTGTGTCCGGACGCGCTCCTGCAAGTCCCCATATCGATTTCGACCATCATCGCCAGCAAACGACCTCGCCCGTTCGTTTGGAGCTTGAGAAACGCTGTTACCTGGAAACACACCACAAGTTGTGCTCCCGGGGGCAGGCAGGAAATCACTGTATCTGAATCGCGTGGCGTCCGTGGCTCAGACGACCTGCGGCTTGGACCGGTGCACATCGGCCCGATCCCACCATCTCTTTTTTCCTCTGTGCACTCTGAGTCCTCTGTGGATGATCCTCAGGACAAAGAGCAAGAGTCGAAACTCTGAGGGCTCAGAGAGCTCAGAGCACCACTTGATTTCAAGGGCGTTTGTTGGGGGCGCCTGGGCGGGAGAAAAGAGCGGAGCTTGGCATCGGCTGTGGGCGGGGATGCATTCCAAGCTTTGGCCCTACCGCCTGGATTCCGCAGCAGCGGACCCGGTTTTTGCGGGAGCCAACTCCGCGAGGCGCGCCAGCAATTGGTCCAACCGCTTGGCTGAGACTGGGACGGGCGTTCCCAGTTCCTGGGCAAACAGCGACACTCGAAATTCCTCCACCATCCAGCGGTATTCATCCAGCACCTGGACGGCCTCGGGTGTCAGCCGGGTATTGGATCGCCAGCGACCCAGGGCTTCCACATAGGGAGCCAGTTGCAGGCGGCGTGCCTGTTCCTTATCGGGCTGCAAGGATGCACGTTCGATTCGTGTTTGCAGGGCCTTCAAATACCGCGGCAGATGAACCAGCCGTTGGTGCGGAATCGTTTCCAGAAACTCCGGTGGCATCAATGCATGGAGTTCCGACGCCCATGGGCTGGCAACGGGTGTCCGCGTCACCACGGAGAGTTGGTCGAACGCCGTCACGATGCGGGCCTTCGGTGCGGATGGCGGGACCGGGCTCCCACCGGCGCGAGCCGCGACCAGATGCCGGAGTTCCAGCAGGTGGGACACCTGATCGATGAAGGGCAGCGCCACTCCTTTCAACCGCTCCCGGGCGGATGCAATGGCCGCCTGGAAATCTTCCTTCCGAAGCCGGAATTTGCCCGGAACGGTGATGACATGACCTATCAAATGCCGCAGGGCGCCAGCCTGAAGTTGTTCCAGGGTGCCGAGGGGAGCATAGCGGACGGCACAGCGGGCCAGACCACGGAGGTCGCGCTCGAGCCAGGCCAGCTCCCGGGTCAGTCCCAGCTCGATCAGTTTCGGTACTCCCCGTGCACTTGCCCGCGACGCCGCCACCGGACTTGCAAACAAGCGCAGGTGGACCGCCTGGTCCTCCAATTCAAGGCCAGGCCAGGCGTACTGCCCCAAGGCGGGGTCCCCTACCGGTAGTTTTTCGGGGAGCTCATCCAGGGTCCACTCGTTGAGCCCGAAACGTTCCCAGCGTTGCTTCAACCGCTCCCACTCCCCCGACGATTGCGTTGATTTGACCAGAACGCCTCCGAGCCTGGACTGCAGGAGGGCCAAATCGCGACCCGATAACAGCGGAGTGCTGGCGGGACCGACAATTTCGATGCGGGGCAGGAGATGCCTGGGGAGTGATTCGAGCCTCCAGGCGGTGGGCGGAATCTCGACGCCGAATTTCTGACGCATGAAGCGGCTGAGTTCGTCGGGAAGCGAAGTTCCGGAGGGACGAAATTCACGGGCAATCTCCGCCGCCTTGGAGGGGAGTGGCATCAGCCCACGACGAAGCGATTTCGGTAGACTGCGCAGGAGTTCGTCGGCCAGTTCGGTTCGCCAACCCGGTATGGCCCAGGCCGCGGCGGCTGGGGAAACCTCGACCGCCTGGGCAACCGGAAGTCGCAGCGTCACTCCATCCACCTCTTCTCCCGGGGCATAGGCGTATTCGGCGGCAATGGAAAGGGCACCGAGTTGAACCTGATCGGGAAATGCCCCGGTATCGAAGGCAATTTCAGACCGCCCCGCGAGGTCGGTCTCGTTCACCAGCAATCGCTGGGGATTCCCGGGTTCCCGAAGCCAGCGGTGCAGCTCGTCGAATGACGACAGGTCTGGCAGTTGCCGCCGGTAGAACCGATAGAGGGCTTCGTCGAGTTCGATCAGGCCGGGTTGCCGAACCCGGGTCCTCCAGGTCGCCACCCGCTGGCACACCTGCCGATTCGATTCAACAAAGGCCAGGAGGGGGGAAGCCGGGGGCTTTCGCACCAGGGGAACCTTCGATCCGCCGGCATTTTTGGAGCGATGGGTCGGGTCCTCCACCGTCTCCGTGGACTCCTCAACCAATGCGGTCCGGATGAATATCTCGGTCGCCAGTTCGGGGTCGATATTCCCAAACGCCACCGTCCGCAGGCAGATTTCCAGGCCGAAGAGTGTCCATCGTTCGGTGGCCAGAACCTTTCCGACAGATGGGTCCCACCGGGGGTGAATATAATTCCGTTTGCAGAGTTGTGGGGCGAGTTCGACGACCCACTCCGGGTTCACCTCGGCGACCATTCGAGCGAACAATTGAGACGTCTGGACGATTTCACCAGCCACGATCCATTGCGGCTGTCCGCCCTTGTCGCCGGGACCATTTACCGGAATCTCCCTTGCCCCTGCACGGGCCGGGCCGTCCGATTTATCGGCCCGCCGAAAAAGGGATGAACCCGGAAAAACCATGAGTTCGCGATTGCCGGCACCGCGATAGATATTTCGGGAGACGCGGCACGCCAGGTTTCCCAACAATCCAGTGGTGATCGCCCGATGGATGGCATCATACCCGGCGGGCGGGTCTCCTTCCCCGTGAGGAATCAAGGGGGCGATCGTCTCGGCCAGCTGGTCCCGGAGCTCCTGCCATTCCCGGAGTCGCAAATACGACAGGAATTGAGTCCGGCAATACCGACGTTGCTGACCGCTCGTGCGCAGTGTCTTCCAATCCCGTTCAACAGCCGACCATAGGTTGAGCAGGGCCATGAAGTCCGAGCGCGGGTCTGCATATCGGCGATGTGCCGAATCGGCGGCCTCGGTCTGGTCGGACGGGCGTTCTCGAGGATCCACCACACTGAGGCCGGCCGCGATCGTCAACAGTTCCCGCCAGGAACCCTCCTGACACGCCTGCAAGAGCATGCGACCCAGAGTCGGATCGATGGGCAATCGTGCGAGATCCCGCCCGAGGGGGGTCAGGTTTCTCTGTTCATCCAACGCACCCAATTCCGTCAGCAAGGCAAACCCTGCCTGAATGGCGGCGGGCGGCGGGGGATTGACGAAGGGAAACGTTTCAATTTCTCCCAGGTGAAACGCCTTCATCCGCAGGATGACTTCGGCCAGATTCGCCCGCTGGATTTCCGGCTGGGTGAATTCCGATCGCTCGAGGAATTCCTCCTCGGAATACAACCGGATGCAGACCCCCGCCTGCACCCGCCCGGCCCGCCCGCGGCGCTGGTTGGCGCTGCTTTGGGCAATGGGCTCGATCGGCAGGCGCTTCGTCCGGGTGCGGGCATCGTACCGGCTGATGCGGGCCAATCCCGTATCGATGACAAAACGGATTCCCGGCAACGTCAACGAGGTCTCGGCCAGG
>CAIPFS010000218.1 GCA_903864375.1 uncultured Verrucomicrobiota bacterium | reverse complement strand
GGATTTTAAGCCGGGCCGATTCCTCTTTCAGGAACGCCTTGTACCGGGCCAGATCTTCCGTCGGCTTGCGTCCGGATGGAGTCGGCAGCAGCCGGGCCGCATTGGCTGCGATTTTTGCACTGATGGAGGTCACGCCGACGTGAAGGTGTCCCCCCGCGTTCAAGCATCAAAGCTCAAAATCGGCTGAAACCCGTTGAAGTCGACCTCTGAATCTTTCACGCAACCTTGTTGCAGGAGCGGTTTTTTAGGACCATAGCCGACCGATGTCCTCCCTTCCGGAGACCGACGAAGATGCCCAATGGATGCTGCGCGTGAAGCGGGGCGGCTCCGACGCGCCGGAGGCACTGGCGCGATTGGTGGAGCGGTGGAAGCAGCCTGTCATTCATTTTCTCTTTAGATCGCTTCCCGATGCAGAGGAAGCGGAGGATCTGGCGCTCATTGTCTTCACCCAACTCTGGAAGAGCGCCGCCCGTTATCAGATTTCAGCGAGGTTCAGCACCTTTCTCTTCACCATCGCCCGGAATCTGTGTTTGAACGAGTTGCGCCGGCGCGCCCGCCATCCCGCCGTTTCTCTCGATGAACCGCACGGCGACGACGAAGCCCATCCCTTCCGCCAAATCGAGGATGCGCGCCAGGTTTCTGCCGACGAACTCCTGCAACGCGGCGAACTGGTTTCCAAGATTAATGAGGCGCTGGCCGCCCTTCCGGAAAAGCAGCGGACGGCCATCATCCTCTGCCGGGACACCGACCTCAGTTACGATGAAATCGCCGAGATCCTTGGAACCTCAATTCCGGCCACCAAGTCCCTGATTCACCGGGGACGGGAGGTCCTGCGGACGAGATTGAAACCCTACCTGAAAACGGGCGATTGGAATTCGTCGCCGTCAGAGTGAGGGCTGGGGCGGAAACGCAACTTTTTTGGCATCCCGGTTTTTCCCGAAGACGACGTTATGAATCCACGACCAAAACCCGGGGAGGAACCCGCGGCCTGGAGGGAGTCGGTCTGGAAGGGCCGACGCGACTCCAAAAAGTCAGCGGCATCGACCGGGGCATCGACCGGGGCATCCTCTGGCGACGGAACGTGGACTCCGGGACAACAAGCCGAGATGGAGGCGGAACTCGCTTTGGACTATCTCCTGGGAATGCTGCCCACGGCCATTGCCCCCACCAATCTCGCCACCCGCGTCCTCAATGAAGTCGCCCGGGAGGATCGGAGCCAGCGGTGGGGCGGTCCATCGTGGGTGCCTGGACAGGCATGGCAATGGGCACGACGGATCGGTTTGAGACCGGTCGGCATCGCCTTTGCCCTGTCGCTGGCGGTGGGGGGTGTCCTATCCCAGCGATCCCTTGAGAAACGATTGCTCATGGCCCGTGAAGTGGCGGAGGTCACCGAGGTCACGGCCGTTGCCGGGGTCGATATTCTGCGAAATTTTGACGCCATCTCCGCATTGGGTGCCGATGCACGGATGCACCCCAGCGATGTCGATCTCATGGCCGCAATGGTTCCGTTGGCCCAGTGAATCCATGGCCTCCCCATCGATGATCGCTCGGTGGATTTGCCGGCTGGGTCTCGCGCTGGGGATTTCGGTCATCGGGATGGAGCGCATTCATGCGGGTCCGCCAGCACCAGCGCCCACCACCCCGGCGGCGGCTTCGCCCGCCGTGCCGTCGGTTCCTCCCGACTCGGCCAGTCCGAGCGCCGTTTTTCGAAAGCTACTCCACGCGACTCCCGCGGAACGCAATGCCTGGCTGGAGGTGCGCCCGCCGCAGATTCGGGAACTGGTGACCGCCAAACTTGGGGAGTTCAGCCGACTGACCCCGATTGAACGGGAACTTCGCCTGGAAGTCGCCGAGCTGGAATTTTTCCTAACGCCGCTCCTCCGGGCTGCGCCGGAGGACCGCTCCCGGTTGCTGGCGCGAATTCCGATGCAGAAGCGCTCCCTCATCGATCTTCGGTTGAAGGTGTGGGATTCGCTGGGTCCGGACGCCCGGAAGGAGCTTTTGGAGAGCCAGCAGTCGCTGGCCTATTTTGTCCGGTCGGAACGGGTTGATTCGCAGCGACTGACGGACACCCTGGGGACGGTCCCCCCTCCGGTGCGGGCGGAGGTGGAGGCTCAATTTGCACGCTGGGCGGCGCTTCAGCCTGAAGAACGGGCGCGTAAGACGGCGCTTTTTGAGCGGTTTTACGATCTGAGCTCCGCCGAACGCGCCCGGACCCTCCGCCAACTTTCGGACGACGAACGCCAGCGGATGAAGGAGGCGATGGCCCAATTGGATGCCCTTGAACCCCAGGAACGGGAGCATTGCCTGCAAGCGGCCCGGCAGTTTGCGGCCCTGAGCACTGCCGAGCGGGCCGAATTCATGGCCAACGCCGCCCGTTGGAAGGCGATGAAACCGACGGAACAGGCCGCATGGAAGGCCTTGGTGGACCATCTGGATCTGGCCGTCCTCAACCGCCCGCCGATCCCCCCGTCCATATCGCTCCCCCGGGTGGCGGCGACCAATCGATGAATCGATTTGTGCATTGCCCACCTGGGCCCCTCCGGGTTCAATCGTTCCCATGAAACTCCTGCTGACACTGTTCCTGGCCGGGTTGTCGCTGTGGACAGCGCGGGCCGACAAAGAGATTTTGCTGATTGCCGGAGTTCCAAGTCATGGTCCCGGGGAACATGAGTTTCGGGCCGGATGTCTGCTGCTGGCGGATTGCCTTCAGAAGGTTCCCGGGATTCACGCCACCGTCGCCAGCAACGGATGGCCCTCGGACGAACGCCTGCTGCGCACGGCGAACGCCATTCTGATTTATGCCGACGGAGGGGGAGGCCATCCGGCCATCCCACCGGCACGGATGAAATTGCTCGACGAATTGGCAGCCAGCGGCGTGGGCATTGGTACGGCCCATTATGGGGTCGAGGTGCCTGCAGGTCCGCCGGGATTTGCCATGCTTCGATGGACGGGCGGTTACTTTGAACCGTACTGGAGTGTCAACCCGACCTGGGTCGCCCGTTTTGACCGGCTTCCCAAGCATCCCGTCACTCAGGGTGTCACGCCCTTTCAAATTGAGGATGAATGGTATTACCATATGCGGTTCACACCGGAGTTGGCCGGTGTGACTCCGATTTTGAGCGTTGTTCCGCCCGTTGAGACGATCCGTCAACCCGACGGAACCCATTCCAGCAATCCGTGGGTGAGGTCGGACGTCGCCCGCGGTGTTCCCCAAATCCTGATGTGGACCTTCGACCGACCGACTGGTGGACGCGGTTTTGGATTTACCGGCGGCCATTATCACAAGAACTGGGGGAATGAAAGTTTCCGGCGCCTGGTCCTCAACGCTCTCGTCTGGTCCGCTGGCGCCGAAGTTCCTCCGGGCGGCATTGTCTCGACCGTGAGCCCGGAGCTTCTCGGAGCCAATCAGGACCCCAAGTAAACCGATCCAATCGATCGAAACCCGAAGGTGCGGGGCTTTCCAGTGCGGACTTGACGCTCTCCGGCAAAGACGCACTGTATTCCCGTATGCCGGTGCCTGGTTGTACGTTGTCGGTTTGGATTCAATCGCCGACGGCTTTTATCAAGGTGGGTGGAAGAGCCGCTGCTGAGAGCGCGCGGGACTTCAAGGGTTTGGTGACCCGCCTTCATGCGGAAGGCATATCGCTTTTTTGCGTGGATCTCTCCCAGTGCCTCCTCATGGACAGCACCTTTTCAGGGGTGGTCGCCGGGTTGACACAATCCTTGGGCCCGGACCCCAAACATGGATGCAAGCGCATCAGTCTGGTCAACCCGAATGCCCGCGTTCGAGACCTGTTGGACAATCTCGGCGTGTTGGACCTGGTCAACATCCTTGAAACGTCGCCTGTTTTTGTTCCGGGTGGGGACTCCCAGGAAGTGGAAACCGGAACTTTCTCCCGAAAAGAGACCACATCCTGCTGCCTGGAAGCCCATCGCCTGCTGATGGCCCTCAAGCCCGAAAACGCGGCGAAATTCCAGGAAGTCACCCGAATGCTCGAGGCGCAACTCACCCCCGGCTGAGCAACCCGCGGCTAAGGAACTTCCAGTTGAGCTGCTCCCATCTCGGCATTGCCCGGAAGTTCGACACCCGGACGAACGATACCGGGCAGGCGGGGAAATGGGTTCCGTGAACCCTGTGATCAGGTGATTCAGCCGATCCCTCGTCGCCATCGACTCTCGGGACTCATTCGGCCCAGCAGCGAAAAGGGGATTTGTCGGGCGAACGCTGAACCGGCTGCGGGTGGGCAGGGCAGCGAGATCCGGGGCATCTCCCACGCCCGGCGGGCTCCAACCTCAAACAGCTTCACATAGGCATCGTCGGCATGGTGGCGGGCGATTTCCCGGGCCCGCGCCTGCATGGCCTCCCGTTCGGGTGCCGGTGCCTCCATCACCGCCCGGACTCCCTTCACGGCCAGTTCCCATTGATCCAGGGGAAACAGCAGATCGGGATGAATCCGCCGGGCATACTCATCACCGCCACTGTTCATTTGGGCATACAGGGGCAACACCCCCTGGCTCATGGCCTCGGCAAGGCTGAGGGGCGTTCCTTCATAGTCGCTGGTGAACACAATGAAATCGAGTTCCCGAATGGCATTCCAGTAAGCCGCCCCCGAAAGGCGTCCCCGAAAATGGGCCGTGGCACCCACGGATGCGAATTGCGCCGCGAGCTGCGCCTGAACCGGCCCTTCACCGATGATTTCCCAGCGATGCGAAATTCCCGCCGCCCGCAACGCCTGGGCGATCCGTGGCAACCGCTCGACTCTCTTTTGGGCCGTGATCAAGCGACCGCAATAGCCCAAAACCAGCGGTCGATTGTCCCACGACCCGGTGGGTCGCGGTGGCAGCTTGGGAAGGGAAATGGGCACTGGGATGACGGCGACCCGGTCGGGCGACAGATCGAGGGTCTCCCGGGCCAGATCGGCGAGGGGTTGACTGACCGTCATGACAAAATCGAAAATGTTTTTTAACGATGAAAGGTAGGAGCGATCTCCGGGCCAGGCGGTGGCAAGAACGGCCAGCCGGCGTTGGCAGCCATCCAGAGGCGCAAAAAAGCCCGCTCCCCAGCCGTTGAGATAGGAGGCGCATCCGGCAACCGGGGGAACACGTTTCCTCCATCGAGCTTGCGCCGCGCGAGGCGAATTCCATCCCCGGAGGTCAAGCCCCGTGACGTCGGGTCTGTCGGACGACTCGAAGACCACCACCGCCCGCTGAAGAAAATCAGGACGTGATGAGGCGAGATGATGCCTCAGCATGGATTGTCCGCCTCCTAAAAGGCGAAGGTGGGTAAAAATGTGCGTGACTTCCGGAGAGGACACCACGTTAAGGTATCGATTTGTTCTGTTGTAGGAAAAGGCCTGATTTGTGCTTCCCCAATGGCGGTGACGAGACTTGTGTGAAATGTTGGGGATGCGCGGCAGTTCTATGGGTCGAATTTCTGCTTTTTCATGGCTGTGGATGGTTCTGGTGCTCCTCGGGCAAAAGGTCGAGGCAGAGCGCCCCGCCCCTCCGTTGCTGGATCTGCCCGCAACGCTGGCGAGTTCAAGCGACTATGCCTTTGAGCTCATTGCCCCATCGCTTCCGCAGATTCAACTGGTGGGATTCGCCTGCCCGCCCGAGGACACGAACCGATTATACCTTGTCGGAAAAACCGGCATCATCTGGGTCATTACCAACCTGGCGAAACCCAGCCTGACGGTCTTCCTCGATCTGAGTTCGAAGACATTCACCGATTCGGAATGTGGTCTGACCGGCCTCGCATTCCATCCCTGGTATTCGTTCAACGGGCAGTTCTACGTCTTCTATTCCACCCTCACCACGACCGCGCTGGGAACAGGGTTGCATCAACGGGTGGCACGGTTCCTCGTCGACCCCAACGACCCGAACCGGGCACTCCCGGATTCAGAGGTCCCCCTCATCACCCAATACGATCGGGATCCTGAACATCAGGGGGGCACCCTTCAATTCGGCCCGGATGGGTACCTCTACATCGCCGTCGGGGACGAGGGCGGTTCGTTCGATTCCTTCGGCAACTCGCAACGGATTGATGGAAATTTCTTCTCAGCCCTGCTGCGGATTGACGTCGATATGCTCGGCCAGAACGTGCTGCCCAATCCCCATCCCGCTGTCAACCCGGGGACCTACCTGATCCCGGCGGACAACCCATTTTTCGGGTTGAGTTCTTTTGGGGGGCACCCCGTGGAGCCCCAAAACGTCCGGACGGAATTTTATGCCATCGGTTTTCGAAATCCGTTCCGGTTTGCCTTCGACCCCCTCACCCGGGAGCTGTATGTCAATGACGTTGGCCAGAACCGACGCGAGGAAGTCAATCGAGTCCAGCCTGGAGGCAATTACGGCTGGTCATTTTTTGAGGGCTCGATCGAAAACCCATTGAATCCGGGAGTGGATCCCCGGGCATTCCAGACACCCATCTATGAATATGAACATGATGGGCTTCACATTGCCATCACCGCCGGGCTGCCGTATCGAGGCACCAAATTTCCCGAATTGTACGGCACCTATCTGTTCTTCGACTTTGGCGGCTCCATGGGGATGCTCCGGCGGGACCCGGTCGCTGGGTGGGTCAACCGCTGGCTGATGGGTTCATCCACACCGTCGGGGGTCACAGACCTGATCGTCCAGCCGGGCTCAGGGGACATCCTGGTGGCCGATTATTTTTTTGGCGTCATCGCACGCATGGTTCACCAATCATCCCAGGGAGGAACCCTGCCCAACCGTCTGAGTGAAACGGGTGTTTTTTCAGATACGGCGGCGTTGACTCCGGTGTCCGGATTCGAGCCGTACGACGTCAATGTCCCCTTCTGGTCGGATGGTGCCGTCAAACGCCGATGGTTTGCACTGCCGACCGTTTCCAGTCGCTTGACGTACACCAATGCCGGTGCCTGGCAAGCCCCGGCGGGGACCGTCTGGGTCAAACAGTTCGACCTTCCGGTCCTGAGCAACTCCGTGGTTGCTCCACGAAGAATTGAAACGCGCCTGCTTGTCCGTACGGATACCGGCGTGTATGGGGCCAGCTACCGCTGGAGGGACGACCAGACCGACGCGGATCTGGTTCCGGAAGTTGGAACCAATTCAACCTTTCTGGTCCTGAAGGATGGGACGAACCACCTTCAGACGTGGCATTTCCCGGCATTGAGCGAATGCGCCACCTGTCATAATTCCCAGGCCGGATTCAGTCTGGGGTTTAACTCCGCCCAACTGAGTCGGACCGTGATTCGGAATGGCCAGCCAGTGAACCAAATCCGGGCCCTTTCCGACGCCGGATATTTCACCGAGACGCCGGTGGCTCCCGAATACTGCCGCAGGCTCGCCTCCCTGGATGATAGCAGCACCAGTCGCCGATGGCTGGCCCGTTCCTTTCTGGCCGCCAATTGCACCGCCTGCCATTTCCCGTCCGGGCCGACCCGCGCCACATGGAATTCACGTCCTGAACCGGAGCTTTCCGACCTGGGAATCGTAGGTGCCGTGGCCTTCGACAACATTTCAGACCCCTTCAATGTTCTCACCAACTACATCGTCGAACCGGGCAATCTGACGACTTCAGCCCTGTATCGACGCCTTGCCGACGATGCCCCCTACCACATGCCTCCCCTGGCCACGACCGAACTGGACACAGCGGTCCTTCCCCTTCTGGCCGGCTGGATTACGAACGACCTGGTGCTTCACACGGATTATACCACCTGGGCTCGGCATCACTTTCCCCCAGATGCAACGTCCCAGATGACCGACCCGGCCGGAGATCCGGACGGCGATGGGCTTGCCAATGAAACAGAGTGGCTGCTGTCGGAAGATCCCCTCGACGCCCATCGACATTGGAAATGGATGATTGAGGCGGCGGCGGACGGCGCGCATTTAAGGTACATCCGACGGGCCGATGTCGCCTTTCAGGTGGAGGTCTCGACCAGCATCGGCGTGGAGCCCAACTGGCGGATCCTGGAAGTCCCTGGAAATGAATGGCACGTGACCGCAGTGGACACTCCTGTGGACCTCCTTCTGCCCCCGGCCGGCTCATCCACTGCCTTCTACCGGGTCAAAATCTCCGAGCCGTAGTTTACGCCAGAAGACCGGGGACCACCTCGCCAAAAACGTCCGTCAGCCGGAAGTCCCGGCCTTGGAATCGATAGGTCAGTTTTTCGTGATTGAAGCCCAGTTGATGCAGCAAAGTGGCATGCAGGTCATGAACATGGACCCGGTCCTTGACGGCGTTGAATCCAAAATCATCGGATTCGCCAAACGCGATGCCCGGCTTGAAGCCACCGCCGGCGACCCACATGGAAAAGGCATTGGGATGATGGTCACGACCATCATCACCCCCCTGGACCATGGGTGTTCGGCCGAATTCTCCACCCCAGATGACGATCGTGTCGTCCAGCAAACCGCGTTGTTTCAGATCCTTGATCAGGGCGGCACTTGCCCGGTCGGTCTTGCCGCACTCGGCCTTTAATCCACCGGTCAAACCTCCATGGTGGTCCCAGGATTCATGGAAAATCTGGACAAACCGGGTTCCGCGCTCCACCAGCCGGCGCGCCAGCAGGCAGGCGTTGGCAAAGGAGGTTTTGCCGGGCTCCGCACCGTAAAGCTCCAGGGTTTCCCGGGATTCCCGGGACAGGTCCATCAAATCGGGGGCGCTGGTCTGCATCCGGTACGCCATCTCATATGAGGCAATCCGGGTGCTGATTTCCGGATCACCCACGATGCCCAGGTGACGCTGGTTGAGACTGCGGACCGTATCCAGGGTGTCACGTTGGAGCACCGCATCCATCCCGGCCGGATTGTTCAGATAAAGGACCGGTTCGGGCCCGTTTCGAAAGAGCACGCCGTTGTGAACCGTGGGCAAAAAACCCGAGCCCCAGTTTGACGCCCCACCGCTGGGGCCTTTTCCGCCAGTGCTGAACACCACATACGCCGGCAGGTCCATGGATTCACTGCCCAGGCCATAGGTCACCCAGGAACCGAAACTGGGACGCCCAAACTGCTGGGAACCCGTGTTCATGAAGATCTGGGCGGGGGCGTGGTTGAAGGCGTCCGTCGCCATCGACCGGATCACCGTCAGGTCATCGGCCACCCCAGCCAGATGCGGTATGACTTCCGAGAGTTCCAGACCACTCTGACCGTGGCGGGCGAACTTGAATTTGGGTCCGAGCAGGGTGGCATTGGGATTGATGAAGGCCGCCCGGTAACCCTTGAGTAATTCCGCCGGTGGAACTGTACCATTAAACTTTGCCAATTGTGGCTTGTAGTCGAACAACTCCAGGTGACTCGGTGCACCCGCCATGAACAGATAAATGACCCGCTTTGCCTTCCCCGAAAATGGGGCCGGACGGGGCTCCAGCGGATTGGCCACGCTCGAAGTGGCTGCCGTCACAGAGTTTTGGAGGAGTGAATGGAGGGCGATGGTGCCAAGCCCCACGCCGCATTCCTTGAAAAACCAGCGGCGGGTGATGTTTTGCCGCAGGGCCTCACGGGCATGTTCCAGATGGCTGATTCGGTTGGGCATTGGGGGAGCGGTCAAGGTTGGGGCGACAGGAGCTCTGAAAGGAAAACGGCGGGATGTTCGCGGGCTCACTCCTTGGTGATGGTCTCGTCCAGATTCAACAACGCACGGGAGACAGCGGTATATGCCGCCAGTTGAGCGGGGGTGGTGCCGGGAGGCAGGTGACGCGGCAGTTCCGATTTTCCTGTCGCCAGTTCTCCCGCAGAAATCCAGCCATCGGCAATGCGCTGATGCGCCCTGGTCAACAGGGTCAGCAGGTCGACCCGTTCCTCCGGCGTTGGCCAGCGTCCCAACACCCGGCGAAAGGCGGACGATATCCGCTCTTCGTCTGATGCGGCGGGCTGGGATAAGGCCATGCCGGCCAGCGCCCGGGCACATTCGTTGAACACCCCCTCATTCAGGGAGGTCAACGCCTGCAACGGGGTATTGGAACGATTCCGACGGACGCAGGAGAAATCGCCGTTGGGTGCATCGAAATTAGCAAGAACCGGATAGGGAACCGACCGGAACTTGAACACATAAAGACTGCGGCGATACCGCTCGGCGCCCACCTCCTCCTTCCAGGTTTTGGGACCGTAGCTGGTGGGCGGTTGGAACAGGAATTCAGGTGCGGGAGGATAGACTCCCCGACCGCCCAGAACCGGGTTGAGCAGTCCACTGGCTGAAAGGGCAATATCGCGGACCACCTCGGCATCCACCCGGAAACGCGGACCGCGAGCGAGCAAACGGTTGTACTTGTCCCTCTCATACAGTTCCGGAGTCACCTTGGAGCTTTGGCGATAGGTCGCCGAGGTAACCACCAACCGGTGCAGGCGCTTCAGTTGCCAATGGTTGTCCATCAACTCGCATGCCAGCCAATCAAGCAGTTCCGGGTGTGACGGTTCAGGACTTTGCAGCCCAAAATCCTCCGCGGTTTCCACCAGACCCGTCCCAAAATAAGCCTGCCAGAGGCGGTTGACACAAACCCGCGCGGTGGTGGGTGATCGTTTATCCACCAGCCAGCGCGCCAGAGTCAGCCGGGAGGAATCGGAACCCGCCGGTAATGAGTGAAGGGCGGCGGGCACCCCGGGTTGGACCACGTCCGCCGGCTTCAGCCAGTCGCCCCGCTTCAACAGTCGTGTTTCCCGCAACTCCTCCCCGGGACCCATGCCATGCCGGGAAATGAGGGTGGAAGTCGGCGTACCTTCAGGCCAGTCACGCCAGAGGTTCTCAATCTCCGCATTGACCGACGCAAATTCGGGAACCGTGGTCCGCCACTGTCTGAAGACGGCGGCCACCTGGGCCGGGGAACGTTCCTCACGGGCAATGTTAAAAATTTCGCGGACGGAGGCCGGAATGGGGTCGGCCACGGCGTTGGTCGCCTGGGTCACACTCAAACGGAAGCGTCCGAGATTGTGATTTTGATTATCGTCGGAATTCCAGCCGCCGTGACTCTGTTCCAAATACACATGAAGAACTGCCGTGGGCTTGCCAAGTTCAAGCGGATGTTCCGGGATAAATACCGCTTTTCGAGGTTGGTTTCGACGCCCGGGCCCCGCGTCGATACCCCAGGCGGTTTCCTCCTTGCCGTCGATGGCAAATGCCACGGGGCCGTAGGTCCTCTTCTTGCCGGACCGATCATCAAACTCGGGTTCCAACTCCTTCTCCGGATTGCTGAAGTCCGCGGTTGCCGAGGCAAATTTGACCTTCTGAGCCTCCTTGTCCTCCGGAGATGCACGAAGTTCAACCCGGAATTCGGTCAAGGCAGACATTCCCTTCACCGACCGCCCCGGGCCGTTGCAGGGAAGATTGGGGTCCGTCAGTTGTTCCAGCCGGAATGCCCCGATGGCACCGACGGAAGCGGGTAGATTGGTGACCACAAAATGGGCGGTCCAAAGGGTCGGTGCATAACTGGATGCCCGAATCGAGCCATCTGAATACTGATAAAAGCGCTCTCCGTTTTCCCCCTCGTGTTCGGCGTGCAGCACCACCCATTCCGGCTGATTGGTGCGCACGGAATCCTCCCAGGCGTTCATCCGTGTCCGCCAGTCTGGCGTCCGATGCCGAAGGTCCTCCTCCAAATCCTGCATTTGCCGGCGCAGATTGGCCACCTTCATCTGTTCGTTGGGGGGATAGGCGACCATGGAGCCCTCGTGGTCGTTGTTCAGAAAGGCAAACAGCCGGTAATATTCCTCCTGGGTGATGGGATCAAATTTATGATTGTGGCACTGGGCACATTGGATGGTCAGACCCAGCACGCTTTTTCCAAGGCAATCCATCCGATCAAACATCGATTCCATCCGGAATTGCTCCGGGTCGACACCGCCCTCCTCATTCAACATCGAATTGCGCAGGAAGCCGGTTGCCACCCGCTGCTGTTCGGTCGCATCCGGCAATAAATCACCGGCCAATTGCTCGATCACAAACTGGTCGTAAGGCAGATCACGATTCAAGGCATTCACCACCCAATCGCGGTAAGCCCAGACAAACCGGGGCTTGTCCTTTTCGAAACCATCCGAATCAGCGTAGCGGGCGGCGTCGAGCCAGAGACGACCCCAGCGTTCCCCGAAGTGAGGAGAATCCAGGAGGTGGTCCACAACGGCCTCGTACGCCCCAGGCGAGGCATCGTTCAAATACGCGTCGATTTCCGCAGGTGTCGGCGGCAGGCCGATGAGGTCGAGGTACAACCGACGGAGCAAGGTTGACCTGTCCGCCTCGGTGGAAGGCGTCAGGACCTCCTTTTCGAGCTTCGCCCGCACAAAATAATCAATCCCGTTCCGATCCCAGGACGACGAAGAATGGGTCGGAACCACCGGACGGACCGGCGGGTGAAACGCCCAATGGTTGGTGGCATCCTTCCGGACCTCCGCCCGGGCTCCGACGATGGCAAAGCCCACGGCAAGTACCGTCGGGAGAAGCAGTGAAATGGGTCGAAAGCTGGACTTCATGGGAGACGCAGTTCCAGATTGGTTTTCACCATGATGTCTAACCCGGTTTCAGGCCGATGTCGAACTCAATCCGACTCGAGCCCGACTGGCCAAAGCCCCTCGGGGACGATCACCCGAGCTTGAATACAGCACCGGTGGAAGGTGCCGCCCGGGAAGCGATGCAATCCGAAGTTCAACCCTCCAAACGTACGAGGGCCCGACCGGGCGGCCCAAGAGGACAGGCGGCCCGCCCAGTTCGAAAAGACGCGTCGCCCCTTCCGGTCAAAAATGGGAACCGCATCCCATTCGACACGATTCCCCCGGGTGATTTTGTCCCGCTCCTGTCAACCAGGAACGATTAGTTGGAGAGGTACTCCCTCGGGTCCGCAATTTTCCCAGCGAGAGCGCTGGCAGCCACCGTGGCGGGGCTGGCGAGGAAAACCTGCGATTCCTTGTGCCCCATGCGCCCAGGGAAATTACGGTTGGTGGCGCTGATGCATTTCATCGGCGTGTTCATCCGCCCGAAGGTATCCACCGGTCCGCCGAGACATGCAGCGCAGCCGGCGTTTTCCGTCATCTGCACCCCGGCATCGAGCAGGATGTCCCAAACGGTACGCCCGCCCCACCGGGTGCGTCGCAGATCATGGACAATCTCCGGCGTGGCAGGTACCCCAAAGGTATCGATCACCACCCGGCGCCCCCGGATCACCCGTGCAAATTCGACAAAGTCACTGGTCTTGCCGCCCGTGCACGAGCCGATGTAGGCACGGTCCAGTTTCACATGGCTCAATTCTTTGGCCTGTTTGCGGTTGCCCGGGTCGGGATGGCACGCGACCACCGGCTCCAGGCGGTCCAAATCAATCACCCACTCGCCGATGGTGGTCTGATCGGCGTCAACTTCGACCGGTTCGTAGGTCGAACGGGTCCCGTTCAGCCGGGTCCGGGCCTCCACGTATTCGGCGGTGCGGGCGTCGAAGGGAAAGATGCCATTCTTACCGCCGGCCTCGATCGCCATATTGGCGATGGTCATGCGGTCGTCCATCGACAGACTGGCCACACCGGAACCGTCGAACTGCATCGCCCGGTAGGTCGCTCCATCAAAGCCAATCTCTCCGATGATATGCAGGATGATGTCCTTGGCCATCACTCCCGGCTGAAGTTTCCCTTCGAGACGGAAACGCATGGTCTCCGGAACTTTGATCAGCAGTTTGCCGGTCCCCATGACAAATCCAGCGTCGGTATTTCCGATACCGGTGGCGAACTGGTTGAAGGCCCCGGCCATGCAGGTATGGGAATCGGTCCCAAACAAGATTTCGCCGGGGCGGGTATGCCCTTTCTGGGGCAGAGCCGTGTGGCAGACGCCAGCGTATTGCGACCCGTACTGGCGATTCAACAGGCCCTGGCTGGGGTCAAATTTCCAGGAGCCATTGGGATCATCAATGACGTCGTAAAAGTAGGGAATCTGCTGTTCACGGACGAATTCCCGGAGGATGTCGACGTTCCGGTTGGATTTCGAATCGGCGGTGAAAATGTAATGGTCAGGGATGATGACCACTCGAGAGGGGTCCCAGACTTTCGCCTGACGACCGAACTCGCGATGGAACACACCAATCGTCCCGGGACCGCAAACGTCATGGGTCATCAGCACGTCGGCATTC
>CAIPFS010000217.1 GCA_903864375.1 uncultured Verrucomicrobiota bacterium | reverse complement strand
GGGACGTCCTTTTTGACGCAAGTCCCTCCGAAGGAGGGACATCTACCGGAGGGATGCGCTCCTGCAAGTCCCCAATCATTGCAGGGATCATCACCATTCCCGTTCTAAAGTCACCGGGGTGGCAAGGCTCCCGCAAAGCCGATGGTGGGCGTGGTTCGTGACTCCACAGGCTCGGTCCTGCGGACGGCCAATTTGCTTCGCCTCTGCGGAACGGGCGTGGTTCGTGACGCCAGAGGCTCGGCAGGAGCCTCGGTCCTGCGGACGGCCTATTGGCTTCGCCCCGGCGGAACTGGCGTATTTCAGACCAGCGAGGCTCGGTAGGAGCCTCGCCCTACCGACATCGTTCTGATTCAATTGGTTACAATTGAACTGAAGGATGGGACGGCACACGATCCGCAGGAACGCAGCCTACAAGGGTCGGTCCACCGTTCTCCAACGTTTCGACTTCATTTCGAACTGAGGTAACACCCCGGGACCCACAGCCTCGACGGGAATTCTCAAACCGAGTTGAGCACGGAGCCGACGCTCCAATTCTTCGGCCGCTGTCACGCTTCCTTCGACTTCCAACTGAAGCTCCACCATCGGTTGGCGGGCGTCCACGGTCACCCGGTATTCGCCCAGTTCCGGGACGGAACGGACCAGCTGTTCAATCGCCGTCGGGTAGACGTTGACGCCCCGCACCACCACCATGTCGTCGACGCGTCCGAGAATCCCGCCTTCGAGCACCAGAGCTCCCGATGGCAGACGGCGCGGAGCGCGAACCAAATCGCCGGTGCGGTAACGAATGGCGGGACTGGCCAGGCGGCGCAAGGTGGTCAGGACCAGCTCGCCGGTCTCATCCGGCCCCACGGGGGTCAACCGCACGGGATCGATCACCTCCACAAAATGGGATGCCTCCAACACCACCAGATTTCCCGGATGGGTCGTGTCTTCATAGGTGACCGGCCCCACCTCGGTCATTCCATGGTGGTCAAAAATGCGGGCCCCATTCCAGGCCTGGCTGAGCCGGTTCCTCACGGCGGGCATGGACCCACCCGGCTCGCCGGCCACGACAACCAATCGAATGGCGGAAGTCGCCATGTCCCATCCCTCGACCCTGGCTTGATGGGCGAGGTGCAGGGCGTAGGTGGGCGTACAGCAAAGGACCGTGCACTGATTTTCGAAAATGACTCGGGCGCGCAATGAGGTGCTCATCCCGCCTCCGGCAATACCGAGGCATCCCATCTGTTGAGCCGCTTCAAACGCCCCCCAGAACCCCAGAAACGGACCAAAACTAAAGGCGAAAAAGGCACGATCTCCGCCGGCCACACCTGCTTGTCGCAGGACCTCCACCCAGTCCCCAACCACCACCGACCACGACTCCGGGGTATCCAGCCAGCGGAGGGGGGCCCCGGTGGTCCCGCTCGTCTGATGCAGCCGGGTGTAGCGTTCCAGTGGATAGGTCTGATTCCGCCCGTAGGGAGGAGCTGCCGCCTGATCGGCCACCCACTCGGCCTTGGTCGTGAAGGGAAATCGTTGCGAAAACTCCTCCACTGACGCCAGCGGAGCATCCGGGATGTCCCGGAACTTCTCCCGATAAAAGGCGTTACCCGCCCGCACTGTCTCCATCAGCCGTTGGAGGGCCGCCAGAGGAGGGCTGGCCGGCACCAACGTCACTGATTCGAATTCAGCCACTTACCCCGCTTTCGGTGAGCTGGTGCTGGCTTGCGGCTTGGCGGCGGCAGGTGCCGTGATGGTCGGCTTCTTGGGGGCCGGATTGGGCTTGAACTTGGTGACCAATCCACCGCCGGCCACGGCCAGGGCCAGACCCGCGTAGAATAGCGGGTTGATGGAACTGAAGTTGATTTCGTCCCGATAGAGGTAGAGGGCGACGGCGGCATTCACCACCGGTGCACCGCCGAAGACGATGGTCATGACCACGGCGGGATTTCCTTTGGCACCAAAGGCGAGCAACGTGCCAAAGGCTCCGATGGCACCAGCCACACCGGCAATCAGCGACCAGCTCCAGCCATCGGTCGGAAAGGCGAACTTGGCGTCGCGGCTGATCAGAAGGAGCAAGGGGGCCAGCACCGCGGTGATGAAGTAGGCAATACCGACAAAGAGGAACGCCTTGTACCGACCGTTGATCGGGTCGGCCATGCCGAGTTGTCCCTTGTGCAGCAGGATGCCGTAAACGCCCCAGGAAAATACGGTGATGAGGGTGTAGGCGAGCCAGGTATTACCCGGAGGAGCAGCGGTCGGCGAATTCATACGTGTGCGGACTATATGTTAGACCGGTTGGCCAGCAACCGCTTTGTTGGCTACCCTCCAGGCCTGATGCATTGGCTCCTATCGGAAAAGACACGTCGGTTGGCCCGGTTCGCCCGGGTGTTCGTCCGCTTCGTGTACGCCTTCATCCTGATGGCGTTGCTGAACGGGTTGGCGGGTTGTGCGGCTTCGTCGACCGTGGCGACTCGCAAGGTGGAGCGGGCCGCCGCCTACGGAGCCCTGATACCTGAGGAGCAGGCCCTGGTCGATCAGGGACAGATTCGGGTGGGGATGAATCCCGACGCCGTCTATGTGGCGTGGGGACAGCCCGCCCAGGTCCTGAAGAGCGGCGACGCCACAGGAGAAACCACCACCTGGCTGTACACCGGCACCACTTCGGACACCTATCACAGCTGGCATTATCGGGAATATCCACGGCGCGATGGATCGACCTACCTCGACCGCTCGATGGACGTCGACTACGCCTTTCGCGACTACGTCAGTGCGGAATTGGTTTTCCGCGGAGGGAAACTGGAGCGCTGGCGGATGCTCCCCAAGCCCATGGAACGGGATGTCCTGTCACCCGAGCCGTATGGGCGGTGAGTCGTGACCGGGTAAATCCGGTAGTTCTTGGAGGCTCAAAACAGGGTGTTTAACTCTATAAGGAAACAACAGTTCGTCAGCCGGCAATGAGACCAAATCAGCTGCTCGTTTGCCCCGGGTCATATCAACTCGACTGGGGCGAATGGACGGGCGGCACCCGCCAGGCGACGGTCGCGTGTCAGCAGGAGCGCATCGATCGCTTCGGCCAGAGCGACATAGGCTGCATCGTAGGCCGTTCGATTGTTTCGCAATTCCCAAATGTGCGGCAGCAAGAAATCGTGCGGATAACGCCGCAAAGGAAATTCCGCCAGGTCAGCAAGGGCAGCACGGCCCCTTTCATCATTGATGTCCCGATTCGCGGCGTAGCGCCGGATGACCTGCGCGACCGCGCGGATTTCGCGAAGCAGATAGTCCGACAACGACATGCCGGCGATGGCAGCTCGCGACTTCAACTGCCGGTGCAAATCCTCCGGGACATTGCGCACCTGGATCATGACTCCCAGGTTTTGAAGATGGTTACATGTGCAACACATGTCGACCGACCGCCGGAAAATGGACGAAACGGCGATCCCCGGCAAACTCAACTTCCCGTCCATCCCCCCCGGAAGTTTCATCCTTCCCGCTCGCCATTTCGACCGGTCGCGATACTCTCGCACCATGGTTTTCAGGCATGGTCTTCTGACCCTGGGTGCCGCGCTGGTGGCGGCGGTTCAACTGATGGCGGGTGCCGATTGGCCGGAATTCCGCGGGCCCACCGGGCAGGGCCACATCCTCGCCACCAACCTGCCCCTCCATTGGGATTCGAAACAAAACGTGGCCTGGAAGACCCCGATCCCGGGCAGCGGATGGTCCTCTCCCATTCTGGCACAAGGACGTCTCTATTTGACCACTGCCGCACCGGCGGACGGCTCGAGCGATCTATCCCTAAGAACGGTGTGTGTGGATGCCGAAACCGGCTCGGTGATTTGGAATGTCGAAGTCTTCAAGGAACTCGCCGGAACCAGCGCCAAGATTCACAACAAGAACAGTCACGCCAGTCCGACCCCCCTGTTTTCGGACGGCGTCATCTATGTCCATTTCGGGCACGAAGGGACGGCTGCCCTGGACACCAATGGTCGGATTTTGTGGCGTCAAACCACCCTCCGCTACTCCCCGGTCCACGGCAACGGCGGGTCACCCATCCGGGTCGGCGACACCCTCTTTTTCGGTTGCGACGGGGCTGCCGATCCCTTCGTGACCGCTCTGGACATCAAGACCGGAAAGGTGGTCTGGAAAACCCCCCGGGTGACTCCGGCCAGTCGAAAATTCTCCTTCAGCACCGCGCTGTTGATCACCAATGCCGGACAACCGGAAATCATCAGTCCCGGCAGCGGGGCGGTGTGTGCCTACGATCCGGTGGATGGCCGGGAAAAATGGCGGGTTCTCTACGGGGAAGGCTATTCCGTCGTGCCCCGCCCGTTGTTTGGCCTGGGCCTCCTGTTCATTGGAACCGGCTATGATCGGCCCAATGTCCTGGCCATCGAGCCCGGTGGGACGGGAGATGTGACGGCCACCCACCTGCGTTGGACCATCACCAAGGGGGCACCGAACACCCCATCCATGCTATTGGTCGGCGATGATCTCTATTTCGTCTCGGACGGTGGGATTGCCTCCTGTGTGGACGCGCGCTCCGGCAAAGTGCACTGGTCGGAGCGACTGGGTGGTGATTTCTCGAGCTCACCCTTGTTCGGCCAGGGCCGTCTTTATTTCCAGAATGAAAGCGGGGTGGGAACGGTGATTGCCGTTGGACATGAATTCAAGGTGCTGGCCACCAATGATTTGGAAGAAAGAAGCCTGGCCAGCTACGCAGTCACCGATGGGGCCTTCTTCATCCGCACCGACCACAATCTGTTCCGGATCAATGCCGAGTGAGGTTGTTCCGCACCGGCGACACTAGTGTCGTGTATCCCAAATGGCTTACAGTTTGCCGCGAGGGATTTTCGGCTCCCGCGAGGCGACGAGCGACGAGCATACCCGCAGTGGTCCGTGAGGAGCGAGCAACGAAGCGAGAGCCGAAAAGAACTGCGGCCCTGCGGGTTGCGCCTAAAATGCCCCATTGCTTCGTTGCTCGTCAGTCACAGACCTCTGGGATGTGTCAGCTTCTTTGCGATGGTTCGAGCCTTCGGCCCCGGCTGGGATGAAGCCGGGCCGTTGGCCCTTCCCGAAACCCGCTTCGACGTCGGAGATGCCGGATGAACGGGCGAGGTCGTTCGCCGGCGATGGGGTGGAAATCGATATTAGGACTGGTCCCGCAATGGCGGGACATCCCTCCGGACGCAAGTCCCTCCGAAGGAGGGACATCCAACGGAGGGACGCGCTCCTGCAAGTCCCCAATTGCCGCAGGGATCATCACCACTCCCAATCTAAAGGGGCCTTGG
>CAIPFS010000216.1 GCA_903864375.1 uncultured Verrucomicrobiota bacterium | reverse complement strand
TGCTGGTGACCAGCGGGCAGCTGGACTGGACCATTCGCCTCGAAGGAAACGACGGTGTTTCTTACCGTCTGACGACCCCCTTGGAATTGAACACCAACGGTGGGTTTTCCTATCGGCTGAAGGTGCCGCACGAGGCACTCGTGGCCGGACTTGCCGGAACCGATCTTTCACCGACGGCCATACCCCAGGGCAATCAAGAAACCCGGTACAGTCGATCGGAAGTCCGGGTGAACGGCGATCTCGCAAAGATTCTTCCCCCGGCATCCACCGCATTCAACGTCTCCTCCGACCGTCGGGCCACCGCCTACCGGGTTGATCTTGAAATCGCCGTGCCAATGCCCGATTCCGACGGAACCGGCTTGCCCGACTGGTGGCAGCAGAAATTTTTTGGCCGGCTGGGAACCGACCCGAATGCAGACCCTGATGGGGACGGCTGGAGCAATCTGCGGGAATACCAGGCAGGCACCGACCCGACCCAGGCGAACACCACACCCGTGATCGCATGGGATTTGGACAGCGTGGATGAAGGCACCACCGAACTGCTGACGCTTCGGGCCGTGGACTCGGACACAACGCCGGACCAGCTGATCTACACCCTGACCCGGGAACCACAGGGGGCGGAAATCCGTCAATTGTTCGGCGCGACGCGGCCGGGTCTGGACGGAAAGAGGGGCGATCGTCCGCTCCACGCCGGCGACACCTTTACACAGGCTCAAGTCGATGAAGGACGGGTGGTCATCGTGCAGGAGGATCCCACGGCCGAGCAGGTCGTTCTGGACCTGAGCCTGAGTGACGGCAATCACACCCACGTCCCCTTCCAGACGAACTTTATCGCAACCATCCATACGCCCACTCCCACGGACGGTTCGGATGCGGCCCTCTGGCTGGATGCCCGGGCGGAGGCCGCACAGTCGGCCACAGGCAGTCTGCCGCGCTGGACCGATCGGTCCGGACCCAAGCCGTTCCTGGACGGCACCACCGCCGCCTTTGACGCAACGGCGGAAGGTTCACCCTTGTCGATCGTGAATCGAGGTCCGTTGGGGCAGCCGGTGGTCGGCTTCAACCTCGACAACACGGCTTCAACCCAATCGCTTTCCCTGCCCCCACCAGACCGTGCCTCGGTGTTTCCGTCGGGCGATGTGACCGTGTTCGCCGTCTTCCGTCCGGCAGCAGCCACGACCTCCCGCCAACAACTCGTCAACGGTGCCAATTTTCAGGTTGCGCTCGCCGGCCCCACCGATCGAGGACGGGTCAATCAAGTGCGTTTTGCGGCGGAGGGCCTCGGAGTGGTTTACGGAAACCACCGGATCCAAGACCAGTGGACGCTTCTGACGGCCCAAAGAGACCAGGACGAACTCCACCTTGAAGTCAACGATGGGTGGGTCGGAGGCCCGAGGCCAATCAACGAGGCGACCGTGCTGGGCAGCGCCCCCATGGTCGGATCAAAAAAGACACAGGGTGGGATCTCGGAACCATTTCACGGACAGGTCGCCGAACTCCTGGTCTTTAACCGCAGCCTGACCGGGGTCGAACGCCAGCGCATCAACGCAGCGCTTCTCAGCAAGTGGTTCGGGTGGGTGGTCATTGACGGCAGTGACGAGGAACGGGATGTAATCCGCCGGGTGCCGAGCAGTGGCCTTTCATCGCAGGAATACCAGACCCATTTCATTCCGCAATACGGCCCGGATCGGCACTATATTCTCATCGGCGGAGGGGGACGAGACGTTCTCCGGGGTGGCGAAAGTGACGACATCATTGTCGGGGGACGGCAGGCCGACGTGATTTCGGGGGCGGGGGACGGGATCGCTTTGTTTTCAATTACTCGGATATTCATGCCGACTCCGATATCATCACCGACTTTGATCCGGCGGGTGACCACGACGTGATTGATCTGACCGACCTGTTGAGGGGTGACAGCAGGGATTTACGCGACTATGTCCGGCTTCGCACGGACGGTCATCATTCCTATCTGGACCTCGACTTCCTCGGGACCGGCAGGCACACCGACCATACAATTATCCTACAAAATACCGTCTTGCGGGATGAGGACCGCTATCGACTCTGGACGCAGGGGAATCTGCTGACCGGTGACAAGCGCTTCCCCATTGCCGCCGCCCTCGCCATCGCACGCGGAACAGCCACGGAGGCAGAGGGCGATTTTGGGCTGATCGATGTTCAATTTACCGGTGGCCCGACGGTGCCCACGGGCTTGGAACTACCATTCACACTGGGTGGGACAGCGGTGCGCGATGTGGACTACCGACTGACCGTTCAGAGCTATGATTCAACTGCCGGCGCCTACAACTGGGTACCTGTGGACGGCCAGGTTGTGTTCGTTCAACTCAAACCCGGTGATCTGGACTTCGGCGTACGCATCGAACCCATCCCGAACAGCAGGTCCAACCCGGTTCGGACCGTGCAGTTCGCGCTGACGCCTGTGCCTGAAATCTATGACGCGCCAGATTCATCCGTGACCGTTCAGATCGTCGACGCTCCACAAAAAATCTCGGTCACCGCATCCGTCAGCCAGGCCACCCCCGGAGGGGCACCTGGAATCTTCCAGCTTTCCCGTCAGGGCAGCCTGGATATCCCCCTGGACGTCTCGGTCCGGTTGACGGGCCCTGCCGTCAATGGAGTGGACTACAAATATATTCCGTCCGTCGTTCACTTTGCCCCTGGCGAGGCGACCCTCGCCGTCACCGTCACCGCCTTGCTCGATGAAAATACGAAGCCCGAAAGAACGGCCGAACTCGTCCTGGAGGCGGGCTCGGGATACCTGGTGGCCCCGGATGGTCAGGCAGCCACGGTGACCCTCCTGCCCTCGCTGCCGCTCATCACCGTTGAAGCTTATGATCCGCTGGCGGTACAAAAGGACGGGGTCACCGGTTCCTTCCTGCTCCGCCGCCAGGGACCCAATAGCGCTGCGCTCACGGTCCTCTTTGATATCGGTGGAACGGCGGTGGCCGGAAAGGATTATCAGCGCTTTCCCCGGTGGGTGGTCTTCAATCCCGGCGCAACGCTGGTGCTCGTACCGGTCGTCCCCATCGCCGGTGCCAGCCTCAATGACGTCAAAACGGTGGATATTCACGTGCTGCCCGATCCGGCGTTCCACCTGAAGGCACAGGGCGACGCCGAGGTCCGCCTCATCTCCGCCAGCACGACATTTTCCCAGTGGAAGAGCGATCGGTTTCCCGGAGACACCGCCACGCCCGATGTCTTCGCCCTTCAGGATGCGGATGGCGACGGTCTGAATAACCTTTCGGAATATGGGTTCGGTTTCGATCCCAAGATACCCGACGCCGGCAAGCCTGGAATGCCCAGGGCGTTGATCATCGACGGACAGCTGGCGGTGCGCTTCAGGCGCCCCGTCGCTGCGCTGGACGTGGATTATCTGGTCGAGACGTCATCCGACCTGCGGAACTGGGAATCGTCGACCGCGAGCTTTGACCGCTTCACCAGCGTCCTTCTCGACAACGGTGTCGAAGAGGTCACTCTCCTCGACCATGGCCATGCGGCATCCACTTTCGGCAGTCGGTTCCTGCGCGTACGACTTCAACTCCGTTGAGGGCGTATGAAGCGAACCCCGTCGCGCCCCCGAAATCGGCCGGGTCGGCAGGCTTTCGTCCTGGTGCCCCTCATTGGGTTGCTCCTTTCAGGATGTTCACGCCCACAGCCGCCGGATCCGGACCTGGTTGCCACCGCGGGCTCGCGCGAGGTCCGCACGGCGGAATTCCAGGCGTGGATGCAGCGTCGTGCGACCGGGAACAACCCACAGGAGAAGGCGGCACTGCTGGACGAACTGCTGGACCATCTTGCACTGGTCGAGCGAGCGAGGGCAGCGGGGCTGGATCGCGACCCGGAATTGCTGCGCAACTGGGACAACCTGCTGGTGGCGAAACTGCGTGAGGTTCAACTGGAACCCCAACTGACCAATACCCTGCCGACCGAGGCCCAGATTCGGTCCCACTACGAAACGAATCGAGCGGCATTCACGGAACCAGCGATGCGCCGGGGTGCCATCCTGGTCGCAGAGTTTTCAAAAAAGATGCCGTCGGAGGGGCGGGCGAAGTGCAGACAGCGGCTGGAGGAGGCTCGAACGAAGGCATTGGTCCAGTCGACCAACGAACCGTCGGCCCGCGGTTTTGGACGGCTGGCGGTGGAGTATTCCGAAGACCAGGTCACGCGCTATCGCGGCGGTGATTTCGGCTGGATTCGGGCCGACCGTGCCGACTCCCGTTTTGACAGGCCGGTCATCGACGCTCTTTTCGCCCTCGCACAACCCGGTGCTGTCAGCGAACTCATCGAGACGGAGCACGGCTGTTACCTGGTGAAGCTGCTGGAGAGCCGGCCGGAACGTGTCAAGCCCTTCGAGACGGTTGAAGCCAGCCTCCGCCATCAACTCCTCCTGCAGAATCGCCAGCGGTTGGAGTCGGAATGGAAGAAAGCAGCCCGTGCGGCCGTCCCGACCCAGATCCAC
>CAIPFS010000215.1 GCA_903864375.1 uncultured Verrucomicrobiota bacterium | reverse complement strand
GAGATTCTGGACCAAATCGCTCGCTCGATTTACCACCAAGTCCGAGGGAGACCAGACGCCAAAGGTCGCCCTCGCTGCAGCCATCAGCGAAGCCGGCGTTCTCCTGAATCAGCTGATCACAAGACCCAGGTGCTCCCCGAACCGTGAGCTCCTTGCGGCGAGACTCTGCTTTGCTCAACCTGTGGAACAAAGAGCGCTGCGCGACAGCAAGAATTGACCCTCGGAGGGCAAGCCAAACAATGTGACTTTTGGGCCATCTTGGCCGCTTTATGCTCGCCATTAGCGAGCAATCGCGCCACGCTCCCCGGGTTGTCCGGGGCGGGTAAGTCCCGGGCGTCTCGTACGTATGTCCATCAACAAGTCGGTGTTGAGAACGCTCTGTTCAGCGCTCTGCGGCTTCCTGGCCTCTTCTCAGGCCGCCACGTTCGTGGTTTCAAGCGACGCCAGCTCCGGACCGGGGTCGCTGGCGGATGCGGTTGGAAGCGCCAATGCAACGCTGGTTCCCAGTACGGTCGTCTTTAACCTACCCGGTCCCGGCGTCCACACGTTGCCCGGCTCGCTAACACTGAGTGGAACCGTCACCCTCGACGGAACGACCCAACCCGGTTACGCCGGACTGCCTTTGGTGGACATCCCAGGCGGCATTACGATTACGGGAAGCCAGTGCCAGTTAATCGGGCTGTCGATCGGCGGAACGAACAGTTCGCTGGGGGTGGAAATCGATGGACCCGGCGGGAGCAATGTGGTCACGGGCTGCTTCATCGGCACGGGTCCGGCCGGCACGAACGGGATGCTGTTGAATGGACGGGGCATTTACATCAATAACTCGCCTGGCAACCAGATCGGGGGCACTTCGGTTTCCTCGCGCAACCTGGTATGGGCCACGCCCACTCACCCCGCCATCGCCTTGGCCAAGCCCGGGGCGGTCGGCAACCTGATTCAAGGCAATTGGGTCGGGGTGGATGCCACGGGGCTGCACCCACTGCCCGGGGGAGTGGTGACCGGCATCTCCCTGGCGAATTGCTCAAGCAACCAGATTGGAGGCGCTGTCGCGGGCGCCGGCAACGTTCTCTGCGGGGCCATTCTCGATCAGTCTTCGTTCTATGCCACCGGCGACGGGATCTTGCTGAGCCACGATCCCTTCGGTCAGGCCGCGTGTGCGGGCAACGTCATTCAGGGGAACCTGATTGGCGTAGCGCCCTCAGGAACGAACGGATGGGGCAATGGCGGGTATGGCGTCAATATGCAAGGGGGGGTCACGGCCACTTTGATCGGCGGCACCGGCGCGGGAGAAGGGAACGTCATCTCGAAGAATGGGTCGGGCGGCATTTCCATTTTCGGGGCTTCGCCAGCCGGTGCTGACATGAACCTCATTCAGGGCAACCTCATCGGGACCGACGCCAGCGGATTGCACGTGCTGGCGAATCACGGAGGCATCGTCATCAACCGTTCCGACTACAATCAAATCGGGGGGGCGGTTCCGGGCTCTGGAAACGTCATCTCGGGCAACAGCTTCATCGGCCTGAACATCAATGGTAACGCGACGGTGATCCAGGGAAATCTCATCGGGGTCAACGCCACGGGAACGAAGTCTATGCCGAATGGCATCGGCGGGATTTGGATTGGTGGAAATGGCAACCAGGTAGGAGGCGCCAGCCCCGGAGCGGGCAACGTGATCTCGGCCAACCAAGGCAATGGGGTCCTGCTGATTGGCGGTTACGGTCAAGCGAGCATCGCATCAAATGTGATCCAAGGCAACTTGATCGGCCTGGATAAAACCGGGCAACTCGGTTTGGGGAACAGTTCATACGGCATCCAGGTTGAAGGGGCCAATGCCACCCTTATTGGCGGCACCAACCGCGGCGAAGGGAATGTTATCAGCGCCAACAAGTCCGATGCGATTCATCTCGGGCGCCAACAGCCGGTGACGAACGTGGTCATCGCCGGTAATATCATCGGCCTGGCCGCGCCGAGCATCGGGCCGGTCGGCTCGGTGCACGGAGAGTTGGCTCGCGTGACGGGGGCGGACGGGGCGTCCGTGCGACGGCATTCATCCCCTCAACCCGAGGGAACGTTCAATCCAGCCACGAGCACGGTCCTACCGAATCTGGGAAATGCCATTGATAGCAGCCTGGCTACCTCCGGG
>CAIPFS010000214.1 GCA_903864375.1 uncultured Verrucomicrobiota bacterium | reverse complement strand
GGTGCGCATTCCCAGTTCCCGGGACTTGAGGCGCAACTGATTGGCCGGAACCTTCTCATAAATCAGCTTCCGGACCTCATCGTTGATGACAAAAATCTCGAAGATGCCAAACCGGCCGCGGTGCCCCGTCTTGTTGCATTCAGCACAGCCGCGCCCCTTCTTGGGAGTCGCCTGAGCCAGCATCTCCGGCGTGAAGTTCAGTGAACGGCATTCCGCATCGCTCAACACGTGGGGCTGAACACAGTTCTTGCAGATCTTCCGGACCAGACGCTGAGCCATCAGACACCGGGCCGACGAGGCCACGAGGAATGGCTTCACACCGATATCAATCAAACGGGTCACCGCACCCGGAGCATCGTTGGTGTGCAGGGTGCTGAACACCAGGTGACCCGTGAGCGACGCGTTGATCGCAATGCTGGCCGTTTCCATGTCACGAATTTCCCCCAGCATGATCACGTTGGGGGCCTGACGGAGCATCGACCTCAATGCCAGGGCGAAGGTGAACCCGATGTGCTCATGCACCTGCACCTGGTTGATGCCCGCCAGCATGTATTCCACCGGGTCTTCAACGGTGATGATCTTTCGATCCGGACGGTTGATGTAGTTGAGACAGGAATACAGTGTTGTGGTCTTTCCGGAACCCGTGGGACCAGTGACCAGCAAAATACCGTCCGGCAACCCGATGATCCGTTCGAAAGTGGCCTGATCATCGGCAAAAAATCCCAATTCACCCAGACCCAGCCGCAGGCCGGTCTTGTCCAGAATACGCATGACGATCGCCTCGCCATGCTGTGTCGGCAGACAATTGACGCGCAAGTCAATGGTCTTGCCCCCGACATTCGTCTGGATACGACCGTCCTGGGGAATCCGCCGCTCGGCAATGCTCATCGCCGACATGATTTTCAGGCGGGCAACAATGGGTGCCTGCAGGCGCTTGGGAAGGTCCGACTGCTCCACGCACACGCCATCAATCCGAAACCGGAGTCGGAACCGTTTGGACAACGGTTCAAGATGAATGTCCGACGCCCGCTTCTTGAAGGCGTCCACGATCACCTGGTTCACCAGCTTGATGATGGGTGCGTCGGCATCCACGGAGTCGGAGTTGGTCGATACATCCCCCTTGAGAGTGGCCACCGCCACCTCCCCTTCGGTGATGTCCTGGATCATCTTGCTGATCCCGCCATCATCCCGGTTCGACCCTCCGTAGTATTTGCCAATCGCCCCATCCAAATCCGACAGACTGGTCACCCTCAACTCGACATCCCGATTCAGCGCATGCCGAAGCCCGTCCACGGTGTCGATGTCGGACGGATCAGCGATGGCCACGATCACCGATCCGACTTCACTCTGGCCGACCGGCACCGCATTAAATTTTTTGGCAACATGCCGTGGAATCAGTCCGATGACCTCGTCCGAAAGCCGGTGCTCGTTCAGGTTGACGGCCTCAACGCCGAAGTAAGCCGCCTTGGCTGCCACCACCAGAGTCGATTCAAGTCGACCGGCAGCGACCATCGTGTCGAGAACGCCCTCCCCGGTCGCCTCGGCTTCTGCCCGCGCTTCATCCACCTGGTCATGGGACAACAACCCCATGTCCAACATCGTGTCGATTAAGTAATCGTCTTTGGCTGCCACAACTGCCCTTTCGATTCCCGCGCCCCCATCACGAGACTTTCGCCCGGGGGAATAAGGAGCGGCCAGTTAACGAAGGCTACCACCGAAAGTCAAACGTCGACCCCGACGAATCCCATCAAAATACAGAATCCCGGTTCCAACCCAACCTTTCAAGCCCGGCGATACCCCGTGCAGGACCTATGAACCTGCCCCGCCGGGAGCGAAACGATGAGCCAAACCGGGATTCCGAATAAGGTTTACAGACGCAAACGTTGAACGCAAGCGGCCGTTCGCGTTCGGATCCAAAAGGGTT
>CAIPFS010000213.1 GCA_903864375.1 uncultured Verrucomicrobiota bacterium | reverse complement strand
GGGGATACCAGTGAAAACATTGGGCTGATTCGATTCGCCGTGCCGCGTCACTCCGCCTCCTCGGGTGCGGGCATCAAGAACTTCAAGAAAGCAGACACCCTTCCTGGTGCCATCAACGTTGCGTTTGCCGATGGCCATAGTGAATCCGTGAAACTGGAAAAGCTGTGGAGCCTGACCTGGCACAAGACCTGGACGGCAGAGGCGCGCAAGCGGTGATGAAGACGATCCGAATCCATCCGTTGGCGGATAGTGTGGTGTTAACGGAGGTGGGGTCGGTTCTGGGGCACTACCGGCTGATTCGTCAGCTGGGCAAAGGCGGAATGGGGGCGGTGTTTGAGGCCGAGGAGACCGAGAGCGGGCGTCGGATTGCCCTGAAAGTCCTCAGCCATTCCCTGGATTCCCCCATGTCCCGGGAACGATTCCGGCGGGAGGGACTACTCGCCGCTTCCATCAATCATCCTAACACGGTGTATGTGTTTGGAACCGACGAAATCGATGGGCGCGCCTTCATCGCCATGGAACTGGTGGGGGGAGGGACCCTGCTGGACTGGATTCAGCCCGACCGTCCCATGGAGGTCGAAGCAGCGGTGGATGCCGTCCTTCAGGTCATCGCCGGGCTTGAGGCCGCTGCCGCCAAAGGGGTTCTGCACCGCGACATCAAACCGTCCAACTGCTTTCTGGAGGCCGACGGAACGGTCAAGGTGGGGGATTTCGGCCTCGCGGTTTCGGTATCCACGTCGTCGGATTCTAAACTGACCGTGCCGGGCTCGTTCATCGGAACCCCCGCCTATTCACCACCCGAGCAGGTGCGCGGTGAAGATTTTACCTTGCGCGGGGATATCTACGCCGTTGGGGTCATGTTGTACCAGTTGCTGACCGGACGAACCCCCTTTGAGGGTGACGATCCCGTCCGGTTGCTGGCCACCATTCTGGAGCGCAATCCGGAATCGCCCGCTCGCTGGCGCTCAGGTCTTCCTCCGGGCTTATGCCGGGTCATTCTCAAATGCCTGGAGAAAGCGCCGAAAAATCGATTCCGAAACTATGCGGAATTTCGGAATGCACTTCTACCCTATAGTTCGGTGGCACCGACGCCGGCAACCCTCAGTCTCCGGTTCATGGCCGGGGTACTGGATGGAGTGGCACTCTTCGTTTTGGGAATATCGGTCAACCTGATTTCAACCGGCCGTTGGGATGCGGTGATTCATCCCGAATACCATCCCAGAACCCGGATGTTCATGGCCCTGTTTGGCCTGGGACTTAATTTGGTTTATTACACGATTCCCGAGGGGCGTTGGGGAATGAGCTTGGGGAAATGGATTTGCGGAATTCGGGTGGTGGGCTCGAACCGGGGGATCCCGGGGCTTTGGAAGGCTTTGGCGCGAAGCCTGATCGTGGAGGGAATCCCGGTTTTCCCCTCTGTTTTATACGCGGTTCTTTCCTACGTCCCGAACCCGGTCTCTCCCGAGGCTCTCGCCCGTCTGGAGGCCGTTTCGGGCTTCAGTCTGGGTGTGGCGCCGTTGTTGTTTTTAACGGTGCGACGTCGAAATGGATTTGCCGCGATTCATGATTTGGTCACTCGTACCCGGGTGGTTCGCCGGGTGGCGCATGGTGCCCGTCCACACCTCAAACCCGTCGAAGGAGCGGCTGTGACGTCCGGGCCGGCGTCATCGTCGGTTTCCCACGTGGGTGCCTATGAAATTCTCAAAGCGGTTGAAAATCGCGATGGAGTTGAAACCTTTTTGGGATTGGATCGGCAGTTGCATCGGACGGTCTGGATCCGAAAACGAGCTGTGGGCACTCCGCCCCTGGAATCCAGGTATCGAAATCTCAGCCGTGCCGGACGGTTGCGCTGGCTCAACGGTCGGCGCTCGGAATCGGAATCGTGGGATGCCTACGAGGCCGGATCCGGCAGGCCCCTCTGGGAGGTCATTCAGCGGCCCCAGTCCTGGGACCGGGTCCGATTTTGGTTGGCGGACCTGGTGGAAGAACTGGCCGTCTCTTTGAAGACCCAGACACTGCCCGAGGTGCTGGCCTTGGACCGGGTCTGGATTACCTCCGAGGGTCGTGCCGTTCTGCTCGATTTTCCGGTGCCCGTGGATCGAACCGTTGGGACTGGGCAGAACCCGGCATCGGCTTTGGCGACCGGCAATCCCCAACAGTTTCTGAGTGTTTTGGTGATGGGAGCCCTGGAGGGCCGGCAGGCGGTCGAACGGGAGATTCGCCCCTCGGAGGTGGCGGTCCCGCTTCCGCCTCATGCACGGGAAATCCTGCGCGACCTCGAGCAGGGGCCGTTTCCAGGCTCCCTGCCGGAAAGGATCCGCCACGGTTTCAATCATTTTGCCCGGGTGTCGATGGGACGCCGGGGAGGGGTATTGATGGGCTGTTGTGGTGTCCCGTTGGTGGCGGCGGCGTTGGGCGTGATTGGTTTTTTTATCGCACTGCAGGTGACCCAGGGCCATTCGGCAACGACCCAGCTCCGTCAGGCGCTCGATCGATGGGAAACCCTTTCATCGGCTGCATCAACGGACAGAACCAATCAGTCCGTCCCGTTGGAGCAAAAAGCCTTCGAGGTGTATGTTGCCGGTCACTTCCGATCCACGATCACCAATCCAGAGGCCTGGAGCGACCTGCCCGGTGCGCTGATTCCCACGGAACAGCGGAAGGTCGCTGAGGACTGGATTTCACGGCGACCTCCACCTTCGGAGGCCGATTTGGAGGAGGCCGCGAAGGTGGTGGAGCCCTATCTCAAGAGTCATGAGACGTTCGATTGGAACGGAGGGAGGGTGGTGTTTTCCAAGCCGCTCACCATTCTGCCGGTCGTTGCCTGGACCCTGGCTCTGGGAGGTGCGCTGCCGAGCCTGATCGCTGCTGTGCTGTTTCGCGGTGGCTTGGTGTTACGGCTCTGGGGATTGGCGGTGGTGCGCAACGATGGAAGCCGCGCGTCGCGTCTCCGCCTTCTGTGGCGTGGGGTCATTGCCTGGAGCCCGGTCATTGCCTTCGCGGTGGTGAGCCTCGGGTGGAAGCCAGGTCCGGCGGGAATATCGTGGCAGACGAGTGCGGAAATCATCGCGGGGACGTTTGCCTATCTGGGAGTGGTGATTTGGGCCGGGCTTTTTCCTGGCAGGGGGATTCAGGACCGGCTGGCAGGGACTTGTCTGATTCCGAGGGAATAGGGGGGTGGTTGTAGCTGTTGAAGGTGACGTGTAATTGGGACCTCTTTTGCCCCGTTGGGGCAGTTCAAATCACACACACCAGTCAGTTAAGCCCCGGTTATATCCAGCCTGATGCCGAGCGCCTCGGGTGGGAGTCTGCTGTTCCGCAAACCTCCAAGTCTGCTGGGGTGTTGGTCGAACCGACAGGAATTTCCGCTCTACCGCGGTGGGGCCCACTCGTTCAAGGTCCGTTCCTCCTGGGCGGCGGCGGGTTCAAGTCCGAGGTTTTCCATCACTTCCCCAATGAAATACAGCGAACCGGTCACCACGACAAAGGGGTCGGACTGGGCGGACTTTAACGCTTCGGCTACCGAGGCGGTTGCCTTCACGGGACGACCCAGTCCGGTCGCCACGCACGCGGCCCGTAGTTCTTCCGCCGGTACCGTCCGACTGCTTCCGACCGGAGCGGTGATGATGCGTCCCGCCAGCGGTACCAGCTCACGGATCATCTCCTTCCAGTCCTTGTCGGCGAGGATGCCGAGAATCAGGGTGGGGCGTTGACCGGATTCTTCGCGTTGAAGAAACGCTGCCAACGCCCGGACGCCGTCAAGATTGTGAGCCCCGTCGAGGAGCCAACGGCTTTTGCCTCGTTGCAGGTGTTGCAGCCGGCCGGGCCAGTGGGCGGTCTCCAGTCCCTCCCGCAATTGCTCATCGCTGACCGGGAGGATGAAGCGCAAGAGCCGCACCGTTGCGGCCGCGAGGGCCGCATTGGCCCGCTGATGCTCTCCGGCGAGGAAGGGTTGGATGGCAAATCGTTGAATTGCCGCGGCGTCCACCGTAATC
>CAIPFS010000212.1 GCA_903864375.1 uncultured Verrucomicrobiota bacterium | reverse complement strand
CCTCGCAGCGGCCATTTCCACCAGTGGCATTGACGAGATTTATGAGGCAGCCGTCTCTGCGGGTGCACTCGGAGGCAAGATTCTGGGTGCCGGGGGCGGAGGCTTCATGCTCCTGTTTGTCCCTCCCGCGAAGCAGCCCGCCGTCCGTGAACGGTTGAACAATCTGCTTCTCGTTCCCGTTGAATTTGTAGGTGCCGGCAGCCAGATCATCTACTACGACCCGGAAAATGCGGGTCATGAATTGAATTCCAACCCGAAACCCTGAACCTGAGCCTTCACACCTTTCATCATTAATCACAATGGACATTACTCATAAACGAATTCTCGTCACCGGTTCCGGTGGATTCCTCGGAAGCCATCTCGTTGAAAAATTGCGCGCCCATGGCTGCACGGACCTCCATCTGCCCCGGGCCTCCCAGGTCGATCTCACCAAGGAGGATCAGGTGGATCGCTTGTTCAACACCGTCCGTCCCCAGGTGGTCCTCCATCTCGCCGGCCTCGTCGGTGGCATCGGTGCCAACAAGGCCTTTCCTGCGCAGTTCTTCTACAACAACCTGCTCATGGGCGTGTTCACCATGCACTACGCCCAGAAATACGGCGCCGAGCTCGCCGTGTCCACCGGTGCCGGCTGCGGCTATCCCGAGCATGCACCGTTGCCTCTCAAGGAATCCGAATTCTGGAACGGACTTCCCCAGAAGGAGAGCGCTCCCTACTCCCTCGCCAAGCGCATGCTGATGGTCCAGTCGTGGGCCTACTGGGATGAGCACAAGTTCAATTCCAGCGTCGTGGTTCCCGGCAACATCTACGGTCCGTACGACAATTATGACCTCGAAGGCGCGCACGTCGTTCCGGCGATGGTTCGCAAATTCGTTGAGGCGGCTGAGAATAATGTGGCCTCCGTCGAAGTCTGGGGCAGTGGCAAGCCCACCCGCGACTTCATCTATGCAGGTGACGTCGCCGAGGGGATCATCCTGGCAGCGGAAAAGGTCACCGCACCGACCGTCATCAACCTTTCCTCCGGCTCCGAAACCAGCGTTCGCGAACTCATCGACACCCTGGTCGAGGTCACCGGTTTCAAAGGCGAACTGAAATGGAACACCTCGCGTCCGGATGGCCAGAGCCGCCGCGTGTTTGATGTCTCCCGCGCCAAGTCCGAGCTCGGATGGACCGCCCGGACCTCTCTCCGTGAGGGATTGATCAAGACCGTGGAATGGTACCGCGCCAACCAGAAGACGGCCCGTAATACGATGGCCTATCCGACCCACGGCTGAACCATTCATCCTCCCCAATAAGGCCCCCGGAGCAATCCGCGGGGCCTTTTTTGTTTTTCAGAACCGGGCGTCGCCTCCCCCGGAGCTTCCCAGGCCCGGTTGAAACGGCTCCCTTCTTCGCGAAATCGGCCCTCTGGCTTTTCCTGTCCGCCCGGATGGTTTGTCGAAAAGCCCCAAACCGAACGTACGGCAAAAATTCAAAAAACAACGGTTGAGGGCCAACCAGACGCCTCCAGAACAATGCCGGTCAGAATCCCCTTGTGATCCCCTCCGGAAGCCCTACAACGGAGTCGTTCTGTGAAATAGGCGGTCGCTGACCGCTTTTTGTATGGCAGTCCAATGTCAGGGAACCCCGCGGGAATCGGGGACGGTTGCGCCACTGTGACGGGTTACAAACTCCCAAAGCCACTAGCCACAAGCTGGGAAGGCGGGAGCGAGGTCTGAAGCCCCTAGTCAGGATACCGGTTGGATTGCTCTCGTCGCGGCCCCGCCTCTGCGGTGCCAACTTCTCCGTCAAAGAGAAGGATG
>CAIPFS010000211.1 GCA_903864375.1 uncultured Verrucomicrobiota bacterium | reverse complement strand
GGGAAAGGAAAACAAGGACACCGCCGTGATGGAGGCATGCTTTTTATACATCGACCTCAAGACCCTCGCGAAGGTGGCCATGATCACGGGCCATGAAGGAGACATCCCCGTGATCGAGGACCGAATCCGCCAGATCGAGAGCACCTTCAACGCGCGATTTTGGAAGGGACGCTATTATCAGTCCGACCAGGTTCAGGAACCGGACGACCGGGCCAATGCGATGGCGGTCAATGCCGGTCTGGCCGACCGGTCGAAATGGCCGTCGATTTTTGAAAACGTCCTCTCGCAAAAGGAGTATTCCAGCTGCTTTTTTGACCGGTGGGTCTTCGAAGCGCTCTGCACGATGGGAAAGGAGGAGTTTGCCCTGCGCCGGATGCAGCGACGTTATCAGACCATGATCCCGTGCCGTTTCACGACATTATGGGAACACTATGACCGATGGTGGGCCTCGCAGGTCGATGCCTTTGATGAGGGATCCTCCCTCAATCATGGTTGGAATCCCCCTGCATTACTTCTGTCGCAGACCATCAGCGGAATTGGCCCGGAAACTCCAGGATGGAAGCAGTTTCACGTTCTGCCGAAGGAGGCGTTCCTCACGTCCATTCATTGTGCCGTTCCATCGGTGGTCGGGATGGTGACGGTTGACCTGCACAAAGATTCCACCGAGTACCATCTGGGGGTTTCCGTCCCGAAGGGCACCACGGCGACCATCGGGATTCCAAAGCGCTCGTTCGTTTTATTGAAGCGCATCCAGGTCCATGGGAAGACCGTATGGGACGGCGACTTTCGAAAGGGTGTGCAGGGGATCGGCTGGGCTGGAGAGGATGAGGACTACGTCCGGTTTTCCGTGCCGGAGGGAAGCTGGAACTTCGTGGGAGAAGGTCAACTGACCGTGGTCCCCACGACGGGTTCACAAGCCCCGGGAACAAATGGGGTAGCCCTCAAAAAATCCGGTTGGAAGACGCAGGCATCCGTTCCGGACGGAACCTTTCCATTCAGCGGGGACAACATTCCCATCGACGTCAGCGCAGCCAACGCAGTTGACGGCGACCACTGGAACGGATGGCGTGACATGACCCGACTCCAGTATCCCGGGCAATGGTTTCAAGTGGACCTTGGCCAGGTGGAAACCTTCGATTCACTGGTCCTGGACAACACCTGGGCGCTTTGGGATTCACCCACCGAATACACCGTCATGGTCAGCAACGATGGGGTCCAATGGAGTCAACCCGTGGCCCGGGGAAACGGGGCGCTCGGAATCACCCGGGCAACATTCCCGACTCAAACCGCGCGGCACGTCCGGGTGACGCAAACCGGAAAGAGCGACAAATATCATTGGTCGATCTACGAGTTGGACCTCTACCGAAGTCCGTCTCACGCGCCATGAGTGGAACCACCCGTGAAAGGGGATACGGGCAGCCGAGAACCGGCTAATCCACCGTGTCCAACTGACGGGCCGGTCCCTTGTTTTCTGCGTTCGGGCGAAGCATGCGACGTTGACGCAGGCGTTCGCCGGCATTGCGGACGATGGGAATCGGTTGTTCGCTGTTGATGTCCAGGCCGGTGACGTACATGGCGGCCGAGCCGGTCATGGGCAACGGAATGAAGTCCTGCACCTGCTGGAGGTTCCATTGTTCCTTCTTGAGGAACTGTTCCACCGCCCCCATCTCCTTGTCGGTGCATCCCGGGAAGCTGGAGATGAAGTAGGGCACCAGATATTGCTCCTTCCCTGCGGCTTCGCTGAGCTCAAAGAATTTCTCCATGAAGGCCGGGAAATCGCCGGCCGGCTTGCGCATCCGCCGGAGGACCTCGCGGTCCATGTGCTCGGGTGCCACCTTCATGTGGCCGCTGACGTGGTTCTGGACCAGTTCACGCATGTACTCCGGG
>CAIPFS010000210.1 GCA_903864375.1 uncultured Verrucomicrobiota bacterium | reverse complement strand
TCATGGGTCATCAGCACGTCGGCATTCACCCAGATGTTATCCCCGGCGGCTACGCGTGCCTTGCCGGCTGCGCGTGCCAAAATTTTCTCTGTCAACGTCATGGCCGCACCAGCGTAGTCCACTCACCCCCCTCAACGCAAGGTCCTGCGGTCGGGGCGCCATTCACCACGGCCATTCCCAACAGAGCCGATGGAATTTTTCATTGGTTCCGGACTTGGTCTAGAATCGGCAGCCATGAAAGAGAAAGGCTTCCTCGCCATCATCATCGTGAGCCTGGTCTGGACCATGTTCTTTGGCACCGTCGATGCGTCTCTCTTCTGGGACCAATTTCGCCAGATTCGCGCCTTGGGTTTTCCGCAAACCACCGGAAACGTCAGCAACTGTCAGGTCACCCATCATCGAGGTGGCAAGGGCAGCACCATGTATGACGTCGAGGTAGAGTACAGCTATCGTGTGAACGGCGAGGCGTTTAAGGGAGATCGTTACCGTTACAACACCTATCCCACCTCGGATTCGAAATGGGCCACCGCCGTCGTGAGTGAGCATCCCGTCGGTGCAGCCGTCCCTGTATTCTACGATCCGCAAAATCCCGGTGACGCCTTGCTGAGCCCCGGGATTGATGGTGGCGACCTGTTCAACCTTCTGTTTCTCACGCCGTTCAACCTGATCATGGTCGGCCTTTGGGCGACCGTTTTCACGGTGCTCAAGGACAACGTTCGACATCCTGTGGCCGGGGGTGCCCGATGGACCGAGGAACGGCAGTTGATCCGCGTACGCCTGCCGCGCTATCCCGCAACGGTTTGCGGCTTGGTGGTCATAGCCTTCGCTTCATTCATCAGTATTTTCCCCTTGGGAATTGGCTTTGGGTTTCACCCCAATCTTCCCGTCGCTCTCTTCACTTGGGTCATCGTGTTGGCCGGAGGCGTGGGTGTCGCCGCATGGCAATGGTTGAAGGCGGTGCGTGGGGACTTCGATCTGGTCATCCATCCGATGGAGCGCACGGTGGAATTGCCCGCCACCTTCGGTCGGAAACGCCGTCGAACGGAACCGTTCTCGGCGTTCTCTGGAATCGACGTGGAAAATATTGTGATTGGTGAAAGCAAGGGACAGCGAAACTATATGCATGGGGTCACCCTGCGGCGAAAAGACGGCGGAACTGAACAGTTGACGGAATGGTCCCGCGAAGCCCGAGCCGAAAGTCTGGCCGAGTGGTTGCGGGATCGTCTCACCGGTGTCGGCTCTCCACCCGGCCAACGGTGAGTCAGGCCGCGGACCCAATCGACGGGGCACCGTCACTCCGGACCAGGTCCGGTGCCATTAACTGGTGAGGCAATAGCCGGGACCAGGCGCAACCCGGTCAATTGACCGGCAATCTTCCACAAAAAGAGGGGAATGTCGTGGGCATATCTAGGGATCATCCGGCGCGGTTCGGCACAGACCCGGAAGAGCCACTCGAAGCCGCTGCGCTGAATCCACCGCGGTGCCTGTCGAATGGTACCGGTGTGAAAGTCGAAGGCAGCCCCCACCCCGAGAAAAATCCTGGCATCCAAACGGTCGAGATTTTCCGCCATGAACCACTCTTGCTTGGGACAGGAGATGCCCACCCAAAAAAAATCCGGTTTCACGGCTGCCACCTGCGCTTTCAGTTCGGCCTGTTCTTGCGCATTCAAGGGACGAAAAGGGGGACAATAGGTCCCGACAATCCGCGCACCCGGATACCGGGCTTCAAAGACGGCCTTCAATTTGTCGGCGATTCCAGGTTTTCCACCGTAAAAGAAATGCGTTTCACCGGTCCTCGGGCTCCGTGCCAGAACGTTATCCATGACCTCAGGGCCGTAGACTCGTCCCATTTCACGATAACCGGCCCATCGCCCCATCCAGACCATCGGCATACCGTCCGGTGCACTCAATAGAGCCCGATTTTGTATCTGCCGCAGCGCCTCGGAATCCTGGGCATGGATGACGCCGTTGACCGTGGTCAGTGTAACGTATCCACGGACACCGCCGGCCACTGCCCGGGCCAACAAGTCGAGGGCCGTCTCCAGATTGAGAACGGAGATGGCAACCCCCAGGACATTGACCCGTGGCGGAGGCACAAAAGGCACCATGAAGGACACGATAGAAGAACCCGTTCAGCGATGGAAGGAGTGAGTTATAACTCACTTCTGGCAAAAGGGTTGTGTGGATTTATCCGATGGCATTTTTATAACAGATGACCTGTCCCTCTGTTGGCTTTCGCCGTGGCACTGCCTGCCGGTGGCACCAGGTATTCCAGGATCCGGGTCTGGCTTTTGCTTGCCTAACCAGGAGGGACCGCTATGACCCACGGATGGCTCGAAAAGTGGCTGTTCGGATGGGGTGGATCGGGGTGCTGGTGCATTTCCTGACATTCCTGACACTGGGCCGGGATGCCGGTCCGATTCAGGCACAGACCGAACCCCACCCAGCTGTGCCCCCGGCCAAGGGGAAACCGTCCTTTGTTCCCACGGGCGGGGTGTATCGGACGACGGTGGACACGAATTGGACCAGCCCCGGAATCCCCCACCCCTTGGCTTCCGGCAATAGGCTGACCCGTCCAGTGATCGAAGGGGCCTTGGGAGCCACGGCTTTGGGGTCGCTTCAAACCAATGCCGTGCAGGATCTCCGCTCCGAAATCGAACCCATCCGACTGGCCG
>CAIPFS010000209.1 GCA_903864375.1 uncultured Verrucomicrobiota bacterium | reverse complement strand
GCATCCACCGTCCCCAGCTGGCCGAGGCGGCGCTGTTTGAGGGCGCCTTCTTTCTCGAGCTGGCCCTGGGCTTCCACGGTGAACCGGGCCCATGGGATGGCGTCGAGACGGGCGCGGGGTATGGGCTTCGCCGTCAGTTCGCACGTGCCATAGGTGCCCTTTTCGATTCGTTTCAAGGCCTCTTCGATCTCGTAGATGGCGTCCTGATCCGAAGAAAGGAGGCTGAGGGCAAAATCACGGTCGAAATTATCCGTGCCTGAATCACCCATGTGCAGGCTGTAGTTTTCGATTTCGGCCTGGGATTCCTTCGCCAGTCCGCTCATCTGGTCCCGGAGTCGGGCGTGAAGCTCCAAAAGATTGGTGTAGTACTTCATCCAATCCCCTTTGACCTTGGTCGCGGGAATCCACGTGGGTGCCGGTCCCTCCTGCGGGGAGTTCTTGGACGGGGCACGTCCCAGGATCGAGGCGGCGCTGGCTTTGCCAATCGTCTTTCCAGGAACCACCGGCCTTGGGGCCGGCTTTTTCGCTGTTGGTTTCGGGGCGCTCACGACTCGGACAGTTTAATTCGTAGTACTCTTGGTCCGTCCCACCGACGCTTACAAGCATCCGAGGGACCGGACGAAGGGGGCGAAGGGTAGCAAACAAGCCCTCCATTTCCACAAAAAAGTTTCAATTTCGGAATTCGACCTCCGTTGGAGCCTGTTTTTGGGGAACGTCCCACGGCCATGCTTTCCCCATTGGTGCTCCGCCCAGTGTCCGGTACCTTGTCGGGAGACGCATGGAGAAACTGCTGTTGATTGATGACGAGGCGGATGTTCAGTATTCATTCCGGAGGATTTTTGATTCACCGGATCTGGAGTTGCATACGGCATCCAGTGGCGAGGAGGGGCTCCGCCTGATTCCCAAGATCAAGCCGGACCTGGTCATATCGGATTTGAGGATGGCCGGTTTCAACGGCCTGGAAACGCTGCGGAAAATACGGGTCCTGGATCCGAAGCTCCCGGTGATTCTCATGACCGCGTACGGAACCACCCAGACGGCGATTGAAGCCATGAAGCTGGGAGCCTACGACTACCTTCTCAAACCGTTCGACGTTCCCAAGTTGAAAGTTCTAGTGGCGGCGGCCTTGAAGGCGGCGCGCGATATGCGGCAGGCGGTGGTGTTGCAGCCCATGCTTGAGGCCGAGGATTACGAGAGCGGCGTCATCGGGCGAAGCGAGGCCATGCAAAGCGTCTTCAAGCTGATCGGGCAGACGGCAGCCACGGATGCGACGGTGTTGATCACGGGTGAAAGTGGGACCGGCAAGGAACTGGTCGCCCGGGCTTTGTATCACTTCAGCCGGCGTTCCGACCGTCCGTTTCTGGCGATCAACTGCGCCGCCATTCCCGAAAACCTTCTCGAAAGCGAACTGTTCGGGCACGAAAAGGGCGCCTTCACAGGCGCCACCGTGCAACGGGTGGGCAAGTTTGAACAGTGCAACGGCGGAACCCTTTTTCTGGATGAAATCGGGGACATGACTGCCACCACGCAGACCAAAATCCTGCGTGTCCTTCAAAATGGAACCTTTGAACGGGTGGGTGGAAATCAACTGTTGACCTCCGACGTCCGAATCATTGCCGCCACCAACAAGCCGCTGGAGGAAGCCGTGGCCAATCGGCAATTCCGGGAGGACCTTTTCTACCGTTTGAACGTGGTCCGGATCCAGTTGCCTCCCCTTCGGGAACGGCGGGAGGATGTCCGGTTGCTGGTGGACTTCTTCCTGCGCAAGCTGGCGGGCCCGGGCGGAAAGCCCAAGTCGATCGGGGCTGCGGCTTTGGCCGCTCTGGAGGCCTATCATTGGCCGGGAAATGTCCGGGAGCTGGAAAACATCCTCCGCCGGGCGACCGTGGTGGCAAAAGGAGGGGCGATTCTTCCCGGAGATTTGCCCTCGGAAATAGAAACTGCAGTCCTTCCTGCCCGTCCCGCCGCGCCTGTCCCCGAATCCCATGAGTCGGCCCCACCCGCTGCGGCCCAGCCGATGGACGTGCCTTCCATTGCCCAGGCCCTGTTCCGCTTTGCCCGGCTGGATTCCAAGTTGAAGGTGCTGCCGCTGGTTGAGCGGGAGCTGGTCATCGAAGCGTTGAAGGAAACCAACGGAAACCAGGTCCAGGCCGCCCGCCTCCTCGGCATTACCCGGGCGACGCTGCGCAAGCGGGTGGAAAAGTTCGGCATCCGCCAGGAAGTGAACGTTCACTAGGAACGTCCGCCCCGGGCTGTCGCATGATCTCGGTGGTCATTCCAACCCTCAATGAGGAGGCCGAACTGCCGGCGACCCTGGATCTCCTTCGGCGGGTTCCACAGGTCACGGAGATCATCGTGTCGGATGCCGGCAGTTCCGATGCGACACACGCCATCGCCGGGCGCGCTGGTGCCAGGCTGGTGGTGGGGGGGCGGAGCAGAGGAGGAGGAGGACGGTGAGG
>CAIPFS010000208.1 GCA_903864375.1 uncultured Verrucomicrobiota bacterium | reverse complement strand
GATCTGTAGTGGGGACCCAGGTGCCCTCGTTATCGCTGGTGGTCAACTGCCCGTCCGCCCGCACACCGATTCCGTTCGGAGCGCGCAACCCGCGGGCGACGATTTCGAGCTTTTGGCCGTCGGGGCTCAGCTTGAAGAGACAACCTGAGTGGGAGGAGACGGTGCCATTGCCTTGAGAGGCCTTCTGGTCGCCAAAGCCGCGACCGCCACCATTGACCGGGTTGGCTTTGACAAAATAGAAATTGCCTGCCCCGTCGCGCTGGAGGTCGAAAACGAACTCGTGGAAGCCTTCGGAGGAATAGATGTCGTTGTTGAAGTTCTCGTAGTAGTCGGCCTCACCATCCCCGTTGAGATCGGCGTAGCGGGTGATCTGGTCGCGACCGCTGGTGTAGATGACATCGTTGACGATGACCAGGCCGAGGGTCTCGTACTGGCCTGAGGCAAACCGATGCCATTCCAAATTCTGAAGGGTGTCATCGATTCCGGTGACGATCCAGATGTCGCCTTCATGAGTACAGAAGGCAGCACGGGTGCCATCACTGAAGAAGTCAAATCCACCGAAGCGGACGCGCCGCTTCCAAGGATTGGATTCCGGGGTGGCGATGGAATCAGTGACGTAGGCCCCTTCGAAGGCGGAGCTGGTGTTGAGCGTGCCGGTTCGTTTGACGGTCTCCGTCCAGCGGCGGGCGCCGCCCTTGGAGAAGTCTTTCAGCACTGGGGCACCATCGGCCAATTTGGCAAACGACGCAGCCGCGGTCTCTGGTCCAGACCAGATAACCACTTTGAAGGTGGTGGCCGGAGCTCCCTTTTTGACTTCGAGGGCCACCCGCTGACCGTCGACTTTCAAAGAGGCACCGGAGGGAAGGCCGACCGCCTGAATGCGGGTACTGCCGGAAGGGGCATTGGCGGACACCGTTGCCCCCGTCACCGAAGGGGCACCTTCGGGAATATCAGCAATCAAGATGGAAAAGGTTTCCTTGGTTTTGCCTGCCTTGACCGGTTCAATCTTGAAGGTCCGGGTGAAGGCGACCTGTCCGCTGTCAGCAACACTACCGGGCTGTTCACTGACCAGAGTGCCACCGGCAACGGTGTACGTCAGCAGAACGTCCATGCCATTCACATAGAGTCCCCTTCCAATGGGCCACGGACTTGTCGACGGGCCCAAACGGTTCGGGGCGAAGGTCGACAAACTTGCCATCGGGTCCAGCGACTCCGGGCACGGCCGCGTTGCCGAACTTCTGATCCCCCTTCATGGCGGGATGGTTGCCGTGGGAACCATCATAAACGACGCCGTGCGTGGTGATGTAGCCACCGGTCCAACCTGCGGCCAATCGGCACAGGTCGGTATCGAACAGGACGGCGGCATCATTGCCGACACGGATGGCGAGCCCTTTCATCGCCGTGTTGCCCGCAGGAAACTTGGCGTTGATGCAGGCCCCTTGGAATGGGAAATCCTTTTGGAGAAGGCTTTCGTTGACGTCCTGAGCATGGGCAGCCAACAGGAAGGCGCCGGCCAGGAGGGGGCCGGATCGCCAGATTCGGGAGCGTGGTACAGTGAACATGGTGATTAAGTCGGAAATATCGCCTGTGACCGGGGTTGGCGTCCAGAGCCAAACTTCAGAGCGAACCACCGGCGAGTTTCCTTTCAGACAACGATTTTGAGCATCGCCGGATTCAAAAAACCGTTGGCTTCGCCTGCTTCGTGAAGAGAATCCGGTTGACCCTGGTTGTCCCGCCTCGTTAAGTTCAGCCGAAATGAATTCGGCGCGAAAGCTGACTGGCAGCGTAGTACGGCTCCTCGGGGGCTGACGCGGCAGACGGCTTTGCACCGGCTTCCGAGTCACCCGCGGTTCTCCAGGAACGCGGGTTTTTGATTTTCGGGGGCTGGCCAGGGCGATGCGTCCGCCTCCGATAGCAGGAAAAGACTCATCGCCCGAAGCACCAACCTTTACCATGCGCCACACCATCTCCGTCCTCGTCGAAAATAAATTTGGCGTCCTGACACGGGTCACCGGCCTGTTCAGCGGACGCGGCTACAACATTGACTCGCTCAATGTCGCCCCCACCCACGACTCAAGCCTTTCCCGGATGACCATTGTCACCCGGGGCGACGACCCGACGGTGGAGCAGATTTGCAAGCAACTGGCAAAATTGATCGATGTGGTCAAGGTCACCAACTACCGCCGGGGCGATTACATCGACCGGGAACTGGTGTTGCTCAAGGTGCAGGCGGATTCGGAAAACCGGGCGGAGGTCGCACAACTCACCGAACTCTTCCGCGGGAAGATCGTCGATGTGCAACCCAAGTCCGTGACCATCGAATTGACCGGGAGTGAATCCAAGATTGAGAAGTTCCTCCTGCTGATGAAGGACTTTGGTCTCGTGGATCTCACCCGCACCGGCCAGGTCGCCCTCCCGCGCGACTGACGCATCGGAATCCAACCGTTCGCATCCTCCACACCCCCCTCTGGCAGAAACGCAGTTTTTATGGCAAAAATCTATACCGACAAGGACGCCGATCTCGGCGTATTTCAAGGCAAAACCCTCGCTGTGCTTGGCTTTGGCTCACAAGGACATGCCCACGCCCTCAACCTCCAGGAAAGTGGCGCCCACGTCATCATTGGGTTGTACGAAGGCTCCAAGTCCATCGCCGTGGCCCGCGAAAAGGGTTTCGAGGTCTATTCGACCGCGGAAGCCGTTCAAAAGGCGGATGTCATCCTGGTGGCCCTGCCCGACACCAAGCAACCGGCTGCCTATGAGAAGGACATCGCCCCGAACCTGAAAAAAGGGAAGACCCTGATCTTCAGTCACGGGTTCTCGATCCACTTCAAGACGATTGTCCCTCCGCCCGAGGTGGACGTGATTCTCGTGGCTCCGAAGGGCCCCGGACACATCGTTCGGCGCATGTACACCGAAGGAAAGGGTGTTCCCAGCCTGATCGCGGTGTATCAAAACCCGAGCAAGAAGGCAAGAAAGGTGGCTTTGGCCTGGGCAAAAGGCATCGGAGGCACCCGCGCCGGAGTGCTGGAAACCACCTTCAAAGAAGAGACGGAGACCGACCTGTTCGGCGAGCAGACCGTTTTGTGTGGCGGCGCCAGCGCCCTGGTGCAGGCCGGATTTGAAGTCCTGGTCGAAGCGGGTTACTCACCCGAGATGGCCTACTTTGAGTGTCTGCATGAGCTCAAGCTCATCGTGGACCTCATGAATGAAGCCGGCATCAGCGGCATGCGCTTCTCGATTTCCGAAACGGCAAAATGGGGGGATGTGTCGGTGGGACCGAAGATCATTGATGCCTCGGTCAAGAAACGGATGAAGGCGGCCCTGACCGACATCCAGAACGGCAAGTTCGCCAAGCAATGGGTGAAGGAATATCAGACCGGCTATCCCAAATACAACGCGCTGCTGAAAGAGGGCGAGAACCATCCCATTGAAAAGGTGGGTTCCAAGCTCCGTTCCATGATGCCCTGGATGCAGAAGCGCCAGACCAAGGGTGCGCAGGCGGCCTACTAAGTTCCGGTCTCCGGGCACACCATCGACACCTTAAGATGCCAGGAAACCCGTCCCTTCGGACGGGTTTCCTTTTCATTTTGGAGTCCGGTTGTCCACTCGACGATCTGACCCACCAGCGGAACGGCCCCTGGTTGATGCCACCGATCGCGGGAGAGACGTCCGGCGGTTCAGGGTCGCCGGGAGGCAAATCCGATCCCGGGGAATGCGCGGGGTTCCGTGCGCCGGAATTCCGTCGGGGTGACCCCCATGGCGGATCGAAAGGCGCGGGTGAAGGCGCTGTGGTCGTAAAATCCACATTCCACGGCGATGTCAGCCACCTGACGGTCGGTTTCCCGCAGCAACCGCGACGCCGCCACCAGGCGCGTCTGGGTGATGAGGTGACTGGGAGTCAGCCGGAAGATGCGCTTGATCAGGCGGGCAAACCGGACGGGGGAAAGATTCGCCCGGGCGGCGAGGTCGGTGGGTGTCAGCGCTTCGCCAAAGTTCGATTCCAGATAATCGAGCGCCTCACCCAGGGCAGCGGGAATTTTGCCAGCCTCCCCTGGTGCTCCGAGGTCCCGGGAGATACCCACCAGGCCCGCCACGCGACCCTCCTC
>CAIPFS010000207.1 GCA_903864375.1 uncultured Verrucomicrobiota bacterium | reverse complement strand
TCCTCGGCGTGGTGCCGCTGCCGGAAGAGCTCTTCCAACCCCCACCGTTGAGTCAGGAGTTCACCGATCGAAACGGGCTTTCCCTTCGCATCACTGCCAATCCGGCGGGCCAGGTGGCACGATTCGATACGGAGGCTGGTCTGCCGTCGACCGTTGAACAGGCGACGATCGCCGCCGAGGATGCCCGCTTTTGGGATCATCCGGGGGTTGATCCATTGGCCAGCCTGAGAGCCCTCGGTCAACTGGTTCGCAACCGGCGCATCATCAGCGGGGCCTCCACCATCACCCAGCAACTGATCAAACTGGCCCATCCCCGCCCGCGGACCTGGACCACCAAATTGATCGAGGCCGCGCAGGCCATCCGATTGGAGCGTGAATGGAGCAAGGAGCGGATTCTGCACAGCTACCTTGGTCGATTGGATTACGGCAATCGGTGCGCAGGACTCCGCGAAGCGGCGCGGCATTATCTGGGCAAGGAACCGGAGAATCTGGACCTCGCGGAATCCGCCTTTCTCGCCGGGCTGCCCCAGGCGCCTTCCCGGCTCAATCCCCGGCTCCATTTCGACCGGGCCAGGGTCCGCCAGGAATGGGTGCTGGGGCGCATGGAACGGCTGGGGTGGATCTCGAGCACCGAGCGACGCCAGGCCTGCACTGAACCGATTCGACTGGTTCCGGGAATCCGGGACTTCGTTGCGCCCCATTTTGTTGACTGGCTCGAGCCACAGGAGGACGTGAGACAGCGGCGGGGTCCGGTGCCCACAACCCTCGACCTTCGCTTGCAGGGGTCGTGTGAGCAGATCCTGCGCAATCACCTGGCCCCATTGCGGGAACGGCATGTGGGCAATGGCGCGGTGGTGCTGATCGACAACCGGACCGATGAACTATTGGTCATGGTCGGAGGAACGGATTGGCTGGACCCGATGCAAGGTCAGGTCAACGCCACGCTCGCCCGCCGTTCCCCGGGATCGGCTCTCAAACCGTTCACCTACCTTCTTGCTCTGGAGGCGGGTGCCACCGCTGCCGACGTGATTCCCGACGTTCCCACCGAATTTCCGACCCCCACCGGCCTCTTTCGTCCGTTGAATTACGACCATCACTGCCGCGGTCCGTTGCGCCTGCGGCTGGCGCTGGCCAATTCCCTGAACATCCCGGCGGTGCGGGTGTTGAAGAAATGGAGCAGTCCCCGGGCCCTGCGACAACGCCTGGCCGCGTGCGGCATCACCACCCTGGATCGCCCCGATGACGACTATGGGCTGGGGTTGACCCTGGGCAACGTCGAGGTGCGACTGCTGGAACTGGCGAACGCCTATGCCGCGCTGGCCCGCCTGGGCGAGTGGCGCCCCCTGAAGGCGATCCAGGGAGAGACAGCAGGAGGCACGGCGAAGCGTGTGGCGGACCCCGACGCCTGCTGGCTGATCGCCGACATTCTGTCCGATGCCGATGCCCGGACGATCGCCTTCGGTTATGACTCCCCCTTGCGGTTCGACTTTCCCGTGGCCTGTAAGACAGGCACCAGCAGCGATTTTCGGGACAATTGGGCCATCGGTTTCACTCCTGAATTCACGGTGGGTGTCTGGGTCGGCAACCTCGATGGCCATCCCATGTCGGGGGTCTCCGGCGTCACCGGGGCCGGACCGGTGCTGCACGAGATCATGACCCTCCTGCACGAACGCCGGGGCACCACCTGGTATACCACTCCCTCCAGAGCCCAGCGTCGATGGGTCGATCCGGCCACCGGGCATGAGGTGGCCGAAGCTGCGCCCGCTGTTCCGGAGTGGTTCATTGGCGGACACCTGCCCACCCCGGTCCAAACCGGCGACCGCGATGCCGGGGGGCGTGTCCTACTGGATGCCGATTACGCCGATTGGTGGAAGGGACCGGACGCACCGCGAAACGGCTTTTTTGTCGTTCAGAAGGAAAGCGGGGAAGCCCCGTTTCGTATTTTAAATCCGCTGCCGGGAACGATTTTCCTGCTGGATGATGACCAGCCTGCTTCCCGGCAACGCTTGCGACTGAAGGCCAGTCGTGACTGTCAGTGGGAAGCAGAGGGGCTCCACGTGGTTCCAGTGGTGGAGGGTGCGGAATTGGAGCTGGCCGTCGGTCGACACCGCATCATCGCCGAGGATACCGATGGCCGACGCGCGGAAACGTGGATTGAAATACGGCGGATGTGAGGGGGTCTCCATAAGCCAGCCACCGCGCCTTCAAGGCCGGATGCTCACCCCGTGGCACGCATCCTCGTGTATTTCCAATGATAGCCTTTCTCCCCCCCAGCCGACTCGCCCGGGCGTTATTGAAATAAAGTCATTCTCTGCGCCGTTTGCTCTTTGTGGTTGGACTCTCGCTGACTGTCCTGAGAATGAACTACAGATTTATTATAGGACACAGAGAAAAAAAGACGGGGTGACGGGCACCGGTTCAGGCCGCTGGGCTGGATCCTGTCCCGGAAGTCCGTTCTCTTCACCTCGCCCTGTGTCTTCGCGTGAGTCCAATGCCATTTATTTCGCCCGAAGGCGCGAAGGTCAGAGAATCACGCACGATGCGTTGCGAATCGAATCCATCGTTCCACGGCTTTCTATTGGAGATACAAAATGAGCTTCGCCCTTGCTGAATGGGCGGGGCCTTGACCGCCCCCTACACTGCAGG
>CAIPFS010000206.1 GCA_903864375.1 uncultured Verrucomicrobiota bacterium | reverse complement strand
GTGGGACCAATGTGGCGCAGCAATTTGCCATCATCACTGAGATGGGACAGAAGTTCGCGAGCCGACTCAAAAACAGAAGGCGCTCCCCCAATCATCAGGTAGAGGGTTCCGTTTCGAGCCTGAGTGATGCTGGACGCCATGCATGCTTCCAGCGTCTGGGCACCATTTTCCTCCGCGCGACGCGCAACCTCCCGGTGGATTGCCGGGGAAACGGTCGCGCAGTTGATGAAGACGTGTCCCTGGGCTCCTTTCAGCAGGCTATCACCGCTCCGGGAGAAAATGCGGTCCATGGCAGGATCATCGGTGACCACGGTGAATATCACGGATGCCAGGGAATTGACTTCCTCAAGGGTTTTGGCTGCACGGCAGCCCAATTCCGTTGCCAGGGCTTCAGCGGTCTCTGGCTTGACGTCAAAAACCACCGTGACTGGATATCCGCAGTCGTTTAGCCGCCGGGCCATATTCGCTCCCATACGTCCCGTTCCGACCATTCCAATGGATTGCTTCATGACGTGAATGGAAACAAAAAAGACCCGGATTTGGCCAGCTTCAGATGCCGGCATAACGAGGAGCAGCGGAACTTGAATGGCCGGCCTCGGCGCTCAGTGGGTCCCGGGAGGTGCCGAACTATGCACGTCGAGCCAGTTCAAATCTTGATTGGAGCTCATGACTTGAAAGGGATGACTGGCGGTGGCGGTGCGCTGATCGGACCAGACGTGCATTTCGGAATGTCCGTCCGCGAACGCCATTCCAGTTCCTGCTCCATGAAAGTTGCCAGGGAGATCGATCAAGTGCCAATCGATCGGGTGATGGACATTGAAGTTGGCATCCACCACAAAGGCCCCATCGTTGATGGTCTCCGGACGTTCGTCGGTGAACACAAACGCATCGCTGGGCGCGGGGCGGACAATGCCGTTCAGTTTGCGATAGGTCTGCCGGGTGGGAGTCGTCCAATTGGCGCCCATGTAGTAATTCATCGAAACGCTCCGGACCCGATCATAATACTTCCCATCCAGATAAATCCGACTGCGATCTCCCGGACAATGCCACACGGAGATGGCAGGCAGGTAGGGGCTAAGGAGGCTGTCCTTGAGGAAGGTTCGGTTGGTGCCGTCCGGTGAACGTCCGGTGACCCATCCACCCACCCAGGTCTGGCTTCGCGGCGTTCCGATTCCCATCCGGTTTGGAGGAATGGAGTCGTCCCAGTCATCGGCGTAGAGTTGGAGAGCAACTCCAAACGCCTTCATTTGAAGAACGCAATTGGCTGCCTTGGCCTTGGTCCGGAAACCCGCCAGCGCCGGAAGAATGAGTCCCGCCAGAACGGCAACAATCGTTACCACCAATAGCAGCTCGACGAGGGTAAACCCTCGCCGGGTCTGGGGACGGTGGCAGGACATGTTGAAGGGGATAGTACCGATTTTTTGAATAGGCAAGATCTAACCGAAGCACGCCCGGACGAGTTACTGACACGGCGATCTCCGTGGCTGGCACTTCCGCATCTTCCAAAGCCAGCGTCCATGCGCCACTTAGGACTCGCAGGTGAGCCAAAAATGACACAGGTGGCACTTCGCGCCATCGGGCTTGCATTGATTGAAAATTCGTAAAGTCATGATGTTCAAATTGTTAGGCGATATCCATTTTACCGAGCCGTCCGGCATCAGACGTGCGGTAAGGGCTGGAAATAACTGGAAGCGTATGGCAAAAGTACTCGGCATCGATTTGGGCACCACGAACTCCTGCATGTCCGTCATGGAAGCGGGCGAACCGCTTGTGCTGGAGAATTCGGAAGGGAAACGGACCACCCCGTCGGTCGTGGCATTTGCCAAGAACGGCGAGCGGTTGGTGGGTGAAGCTGCCAAGCGGCAGGCAGTCACCAATTCGCGCAACACCATCTATTCGGTGAAGCGCTTCATGGGGCGTAAATTTGACGAGGTGACTGAGGAAGCCAAGCGGGTTCCCTACAAGGTGGTCCGGGCTTCCAATGGTGACGCGGCCATCGAGGTTGAAGTCTCCGGCAAGTCCCAACGGTACAGTCCCCAGGAGATCTCGGCCATGATTCTGGCCAAATTGAAAGCCGATGCGGAGATGCGCCTTGGCGAAACGCTGACGCAGGCAGTGATTACGGTTCCCGCTTATTTCAATGACTCCCAGCGTCAGGCCACCAAGGACGCGGGCAAGATTGCGGGGTTGGAAGTCCTTCGAATCATCAACGAGCCGACTGCAGCCTCCCTGGCTTACGGTCTCGACAAGAAAAAGGATGAAAAGATCGCCGTTTACGACCTCGGGGGTGGCACCTTCGATATCAGTGTTTTGGAGATTGGCGACGGCGTTTTTGAAGTGAAAGCCACCAACGGTGACACTCACCTGGGTGGTGACGATTGGGACAACGCGATCATCGACTGGATGCTGGCCGAATTTCAGAAGGAGACCGGGATGGACCTCCGGAAGCAACCGGACGCCCTGCAACGCATCAAGGAGGAGGCGGAGAAGGCCAAGATTGCGCTGAGTTCATCCCAGCAGTACGAAATCAATCTTCCGTTCATCACCGCTGATGCGTCTGGTCCCAAGCACATCCAGAAAAGTCTGACGCGAGCCAAGATGGAGCAGTTGTGTGATTCGCTTTTTGAGCGAACGATCATTCCGACCCGGGCTTGTTTGAAGGACGCCGGAATTTCGGCCGATAAAATCGATGAACTCGTCCTGGTGGGTGGAATGACCCGAATGCCCCGGGTGGTGGAGACCGCCCGCACTCTGGTCAGCAAGGCCCCTCATCAGGGGGTGAACCCCGACGAAGTGGTGGCCGTTGGTGCGGCCATTCAGGGGGGAGTCCTCAAGGGCGATGTGCAGAACGTGCTCTTGCTGGATGTTACACCGCTCTCCCTGGGGATTGAGACCCTGGGCAATGTTTTCACCAAGCTGATTGAGCGCAACACCACGATCCCGACCCGCAAGTCCGAAATCTTTTCGACGGCAGCGGACAATCAGCCCGGAGTCGAAATCCACGTCCTGCAGGGGGAACGCCAGTTTTCGCGCGATAACAAGTCACTGGGCAAATTCAAGCTCGATGAGATCCCCCCGGCACCGCGTGGGACTCCCCAGATCGAGGTGACCTTTGACATCGATGCCAACGGCATTTTGAACGTCAGCGCCAAGGACCTGGGCACAAAACGGGAGCAGAAAATCGTCATCACCGCCTCGAGCGGACTCTCCAAAGATGAAGTGGAGCGGATGCGGCGCGATGCCGAGGCGCATGCCGACGAGGACCGCCTGCGTCGCGAGGAAGTGGAACTGCGCAACGAAGTGGACGGCACGGTTTACCGGACCGAGCGTTTCCTCAAGGAAAGCGGGGACAAGATCGGTGCGGCAAAGTCCAAAATCGAGGGCCTGAACGCCACGGCCAGAGAGGCCTTGAAAGGCTCTGATCTGGCAGCGATCAAGGCGGCGCATGAACAGTTGAATGAAGCCGTTCAGGCAGCCACAGCCGAGCTTTACCAGAAGGGTGCGGAGCAGGCGAAGGCTGGAGCTTCCGGGCCGCAATCGGACGGTCCTTCCACCGGGGGTTCGGGCAAGGATTCCGCCGGCAAGGGCGGCGACGGGCCCATCATCGACGCCGAAGTGGTGGACGAGAAGAAGGCCTGATTTTCAGGGAACAACGCAAAACTCACCCAAGATTTTACGGAATGACCCAGGTCATTCCGTTAATTTGCC
>CAIPFS010000205.1 GCA_903864375.1 uncultured Verrucomicrobiota bacterium | reverse complement strand
TGGAAGGAGCCCTTTTGGAACCGGTCAATACGGTACTGAAAGGCGTTCGACAGCTCTCCCTGTTGCCTGGGGATACGGTTCTTGTCTGTGGGCAGGGACCGATCGGGTTGCTGTTTACCCAGCTCCTGGCGCTGGAAGGCATGCGGGTCATCGCCACCGATCTGTTGGACGGACGCCTGCATCTGGCCCGGCGATGGGGCGCCTGGCAGGTATTGAACGGGTTGAATCCCGCCCTGCCTTCTGAAATTGATCGTTGGACGGACGGTCGGGGCGCAGACGCTGCGGTGCTTGCGGTGCCGAGCGACGCTGCGGTGCTTCAGGCGCAGTCAGTGATTCGCGGAGGAGGAACGGTTCTCCTGTTTGCCCACACCGTCCGGGACCGGTTGACTCCCTTGGACCTCGCCCGCATTTGCGTGGATGAAAAGGGGTTGTTGGGGAGTTATTCTTCGGACTTTACCCTGCAGGACGAGGTGGCTCGCCTGGTGTTTTCGCGAACGCTGGATGTCCGCTCGCTGATCACCCACACCTTTCCGCTTTCCCGGACGGCGGATGCGGTGGGACTGGCGGCAAAACCGACGCCAGACTCCCTGAAGGTGGTGGTGGTACCTGACTCGGAAGCGGCGGTCCAAACAAACGGCGGAAATTGAGCTCAACCTGAGATTCCAGATCAGGGAGTGAAATGGACAGCCATTCGGCGAGATAGGCGTAAATATCCGGAAGATTTGCGGGATGGTTCAACGGGCGCCGGTCCGGTTCCGGCCCGTGACAGGGAAAGCGGATCAGGGACGACGGAGGGAGTTGGTCGGGGGCATCGGTTTCCACGAGGAGTCGGTCCAGGGGAATGCGGCGGAAGACGTCGCGCTGGCGCTGCTTGCGGTCCAACGCAAAATATCCAGGAAAACTGAAATAAGCTCCCATCCGGGTAAGCTCGGGAACGAGCTCTGCCGACCCGCCGTAGCTGTGCAGGAGGAAGCCCTGGGAGGGTCCTGGGAGTGCCTGGATGATTTCGATGAGCCGACCCCAGGCGTTCAGGCAGTGAACAGTGACGGCCCGGTCCAACCGGACGGCGAGTTTCCATTGGGCGACAAATGCCTGGGTCTGTTCCTCGAACGAGGCGGGAGTGCGTTCCCCCAAATCGGGAAGGTACCTGGCGCGGATGGAGGGAGGTTGCTCCAAAATCCAACGGTCCAGTCCGATTTCCCCAACGGAAGCCGCAGGAAATCGATCCAGCTGGGACTCAAGGTCTTCCAACCATCCCGTTTCCCGTTCCTGAAGGTACCACGGATGCCAGCCGAAGGCAGGAATCAGGCCCGGGCGGGAGCGAGCCAGTGAGTCAACCATCGGCCAGTCCGCAGCGCAGGCCCCATTCACCACCATGCCGATCACGCCGACGGTTTCAGCGGTGGTCAGCAATTCCTCCTGACGTCCGGCAAACCGTTCGTCCTGGAGGTGGTTGTGGGCATCATAAAACCTCATGGGATGGAGATTCGTGAAGCCTCATTCCTGGCAAAAGTGCGGATTTTTTCGGACAGACGGAGAAGGGTCGCCCGTCGATTATCGGCGAGTTGGCGCAGAAGTCCCCAGCGTTCGAGCGGCTCACCCTGGTAGGTCATCAGTTCCGACCAGGACAGGGCGTTGGCCTGCTCACAGAGGAACCCACCCAGGG
>CAIPFS010000204.1 GCA_903864375.1 uncultured Verrucomicrobiota bacterium | reverse complement strand
TTCTCCGAACTCCTGTCAGTTTTCACCACCCCGCCCATTTTCACGGTCCTTCACGGAAACCAGGAAGTGGGAACCGTCGATCAAAGCAACTTCCTCACTCAAGTCGAAGGACCGCGGTTCATTGGCTTAGCCGGCCGTACCTGGCGAGTCCTCCACGTGGACTGGAAAGCCAGGAAAGCGCACGTCGAGCCGGACGGCTCGGGGGGCAAAACCCGTTGGATGGGCGGATCCCCGGGCCTTTCCTTCAAACTGGCTCAAAGCATCCAGCAAGTCGCTGCCGACGACACGACACCTAACCATCTCTCCAAGCGTGCGACCGAAGCGTTGGAGGAGATCCGGAATGAATTCGCGTGGGTCCGGGCGGACCACACCCACCTGCTTCCCGGCAAGGAAACTGGTCGCACGGAGTGGTGGACATTTGCCGGCCAGCAGGTCAACGAAACCCTGGCCGACCTCCTGCGCCATCGCTGCGAAATCGTGGCGGAAGCCGACAGCCTGACGATCCAGTTGCGGGTAGATGTGAACCAAGCCCGCGAATGCATCGAGAAGCTGCGGGGTCTTGCCGACGCCGAGATTACAATTCAAGTCGACCCCGAGGCCGAATCGGCGTTCAAGTTTGCGGAAATCCTTCCCAACGAACTAAAAGAAATGTTGGTCCACGGAAGATCTGTAAACATCGTACATACTCGGCAGATTATTGATCAGCCCGTTAACACCTCGTTCCCCGTTGCGACGAATGGTACTTGAGCGAGAACTCATTACCCGCGAACTGCCTCAGTTGCGGGGAAGTCGATCGCTACCATTGAACAATCTGGACGCGGTAGCGGCCCTTCTGGCGTCCACAGAGGTCCCGGCCCCTCATGAGACGGGCAATGCGGTTGCGGCCATGTCGACGTCTTCGGGCACGGAGTTCGTTTCCAATTCTCGGCGATCCATAGGTCTGGCGGCCTTCGGCGTGGATGACGGTGATTTGCTCAACCAGTGCCTGATCCTCCAGGGAACGGAACCCGGGAAGTTGGCGTCGCCGATCCCAGTCGTAGAACCCGCTGGGTGAGACCTGGAGGTTGTCGCAAAGCATCGCGATGGAATGATCGAGTCTCATCGCGTGAACCCGTTCGGGGCGTTCCGGGACGGTTTGGAGAAAATGCCCAACGTTTTTTAGAATGTCCTGCTGCTCATGCAGGTGGCGGATCTCACGTAGGGCCGCATCCACCTCGGATTGAAGATCCTGGGCCACGGGCCTCCTGCCCCCGCCGACACTGGGGAAGGCGGCGGCGGTGGCAGGAGCTTACGCCAGGCAAAGAGCAGGCTTTCGTTAAGACCAAATTCCTTGGCAATGACCGCAGCGGACTTGCCACTCGACAACCAGTTGCGAACCACCTCGCATTTGAACGGTTTATCGAACTTACGGCGCTTTTTTGCCGATGGTCTTTGCCGCCTTGAACAACTTCGTCGGCAGGAGAGTATGCGATTTCCAGGACTTGACCAAGACCCTGCTCCCATGGCCAAATGACATTTGGAGGTGCTGTACTTTTGAGCCGCCCTTCTCAATCAAGGAGATCACCATGAAGCACACGTGTCGTCGCTGGAGAGGGTATAAGTTGTGGATGATTCTGGCTTCGGGACTGTTTGGCCTCGATGCGGCGCCGGTCGCCGTCATTCCCGCCTGGACCGGGCTGGGCCTGGTCACCGGAGGCGGAACGTTTGAATCAGGAACCCCGCTCTCGCTTGAGGCAGTGCCCCAAGTGGACTGGTCCTTCGACCATTGGGATGGCGTGGATGCAGCAGTCAGTCGCGTCAATCCGCTCTCCGTGACCGCAGGCTCCGGAACGGTTCCCACCGCGGTGTTTGTGACCGCGCCGCACAACGGATGGATGAATGATGGAACGCTGACTCAATGGGCCAACCAACTTGGACAATTCGGGGAGATGAAGCCTGCTCCAGCTGATGTCGGCATTGCCGAGATCGCGGCGGGGCCCACGAGCTTCCTAGTCCGACGCATCGACGGGACGATAGCAACCTGGACCTACGTTAACAGCCAAGGTGGGATCTTTGGCGAAATGGTTGCCACGCCGCCTGATGGATTGAGTGATGTGATCTCCGTGGCCGTTGGGAAATCATCAGCGATGGCGCTGCGGTCGAATGGTTCGGTTGCCGCATGGCAGCAGGGATTGTTCAAAATCTACAATCCCACCGACCTTCCCACCTACCTTTGGACCTTGCCCCCGGGGCTAAAACCAATCGTTGGCATCAGTCCGGATGGAGGGCTTCTCGATGAGGAAGAGACAACTATCATTCTGAATGGGGGCCCTTATCCTTTGACGATCCCTAACCGGTCCCCAAGATCATTGGTTTCGTCGCGGTTTTCGTATGGCCAGGACCTCTATCAAGATGCTCACCCAGATGTGGTGAAGTGGTTTCCTAACCCACGGTGGAGCGCCCGGTACGAGGTGCACGAAAATGGTACGCTGGAGATTACGAGCTCCAATGTGTTTGCATTTGGGGCCATGCCCAACCATGTCGACCATGTTGTGGATATTGTCATGAGCGACCTGAACACCCTGGTTCTTCGGGCCTCCGCCTTCGGCCTTTTCAAGAGCGCTCCGCCGTCAATCCGGCTCCAAGTGGGTGATCCGTTTGCGCCGCGTCCACAGTGGGTGTCTGCGACAGGCTATCAATGGTACCGCGACGGGACGCCTCTCCCTGGGATGACCAACCGCACGCTGAATCTGGCCTCCGTCCAGGAGGCTGACTCAGGTGTGTACCAGCAAATCGCCACGGACGGGAATAAGCGCTTTGCGGGGCCTGCGACACGGGTGAGTGTGTTTCCGATTCGAGTCGCGGCCCTCTATCTTGATGGGAGGAGGATCGTGGAAAATCAGGCGACGATCCATGGCAGCGCAGTGCTCACCCTTGAGTCGACGCTGGGTGGCACGGTGTTTTACACCACCGACGGTTCGGAGCCGACGCCCTTTTCCACGTTGTACACCACGCCGGTGACGGTGAGTCGCACCAGCACTGTTCGCGCGCTGGCGTTTAGCTCGGATTTCAGCTCGAGCGGGCAATCGCAGGCCCTGCAGGTGAGTGTCGTTCCAGCCTTCTTTGTGACCACGAGCGTCACCGGCAACGGCTCTGTGAACGGAGTGGTGAGTGGAGCCAAAATCGATGGGGGCACGACGCTGACTCTGACGGCGGTTCCCGGTTCGGGATGGAAGTTCGATCATTGGGAAGGCGGAATCACCGGAGCCTCGGCTTCGGCGAGCCTCACCGTGAATGGCGATGCCTCGGTCAAGGCGGTGTTCGTGCTGATTCCCCCGCCGGCGCAGTACGTGGTGGAACTGACCACGGACGGTGGCGGCGTGGCCCGGCTGTCGGCGGGCGTGGGTGGTGGCAATTCTGGCAAGGGGGCTTCGGTTACCTATACCGAAGGCACCACCTACACCATGACCGCGACGCCTGACGCGGGATGGAGCTTCGTGGGCTGGACGGGTGCCTACACCGGCACCGACTCCCCCGTGACCCGCGCTGCCACCGCATTCGCAAACTCAATCGCTGTGTTTGGAACTACCGTGGCGACCAGCGCGGTGGGTGGCGGTCATGTGACGCTGGATCCCGATCTGCCGATCTATCCTTATGGGACCCGCGTGCATATCGTTCCCGCTCCGGACACCGGAAAGCTCCTGGCTGCCTGGGGTAGCAGCGGTGCCGGAAACCTAGCGACCGACTGGTACCTCACGGTGACCACTGCGACTCCAAGCATCTCCGCCCTCTTTGCAGCGGCGCCAGCACCTCTCACGCAGACCATCACTGTGACACAGGTGGCGGATCAGAAGTTCGGAACGCCGTCGGTGGCCTTGAGCGCCACGGCGAGCAGTGGTCTGCCGTTGACCTTCACCGTCGTGAGCGGCCCGGGGCAGTTGAATGGAAGCACGCTCAGCCTATCGGGGGCGGGAACCATCGTGGTGCGCGCAGATCAGGCCGGTG
>CAIPFS010000203.1 GCA_903864375.1 uncultured Verrucomicrobiota bacterium | reverse complement strand
GAACTGAAAACGACGTTCTGAATTTGCATGTTCCCGGTGTCGACGGAGTAGGTCCGCTCGGTGTCCACCTCCCCGATGACTGACAGGCCACTCAACTGGACGCCTGCAAACCACTTCCCATCCGGAGAAAGCGCGGCTCCATCGAAACGTCGTCCCTGAAGATGGCGGATCCGTTTGAGTCCGGGCACGGTGAAGACTTGGAGCCCGTTATAAAGGTCCGCCACGAGCAACCGCTTGCCGTTGGCAGAGAACAAGGCGGAAGAAGCCCCCCCGGGAGGCATGGTGATCCACGGAGAAATTTGATAGTTGGCGGAGTCGCCGCCTTGGAATGATTCAAGCTGGATTTTGCCGCCAAACCGATAGGTTGCCGTCCAGGATGGCCCGTTGTCGGGAACCACCACGGTTCGGACGAGGACATTGGTATCCGCGGAGTAGCGGATCAGGGACTGCGGGTTGAACAGGGCGTGAACGCCGATGCTTCCATCGCTCGTGGTCGTGCCGCTCCAGCCGAAGTGACGTCCGTCAGCCGTAAAATCGGCAATGCCGTAACCGGACGGCAGATTGGTGAACACCTGTGCCCGGGTGGGAGCCTTGAGGGGCCATCGGCGGACATTGCCATCCTCCCCTGCCGTCAGGAGTTCGCGGTCTCCCGGGAGAAAGACAGCGGTGGTTATCAGCCCCGAATGATGACGGAGGGTGGATTCGAGTTGTCCTTCGGGAAGTCTCCAGATTCGGAGAAAGGAATCGCGTCCGCTGGTCACCAGATGCCGTCCATCCGAGGAAAACGAGACCGTGGTGACAAAATCCGCGTGCCCTGAAAGTGTTCCAGCAGATTCCAGTCGCTCCAAATCCCAGAGCCGGACGGCTCCATCCGTCGCACCGCTGGCCAGGAGTCGGCTGTCGGGAGAAATGGCCACGGTTTGCACCTGGGGAGGGAACGGAGCGTTATCCCGATGTCCCTGAATCATGCGAATGATTTTTCCCGTCCGGGCGTCCCCCACGGCAATCCGACCACGGTCCATTCCCCACGCGATCCATTTCCCGTCCGCTGAAGCATCAAAGGCGCGTTGCGAATTTCCGCCATCAAACGGGACGGTTCGGAGCAGGGCTCCATTCCGGGTGGAATAAGCCATCGCCGCATGGTCCGCCACCATCCAAAGCTCCTGACCATCGGGAGAGGCAGCCTTCGGAATCGGAAATCCAATGCCGTCGAATTGAACGAGATTGGTTCCGGTGATGGGGTCAATCAAGACAACCCGGTTGTTGGTGGCCTGCGGGGCACGGTCGGTCAGCGCCAGCCATCGCTCCGCGGGGTCGAGCCATGTCAGAATGGAGGATGCCGAATGCGGATGAAGATCCTGAAGCCGTTTCCAGGTACCCGATTCCCACCGTTGGACGTGAAAGTTATTGTCGCTGGTGATGAGTTCCCTCCCGCCCCGCAGCAGGTGCATGCTGTGAACGGCCGCGCCATTTCCAATGACCACCCCCAAGTCGTCGGGACCACTCAACGACCAGAGAAAACGCCACTCCCAGCCCCGGAAATCGACTGTCCCGGGAGCCGGTCGCTGACGCTCGAGCAATTCGCGAACCCGTTGGCTATTCCCGTCGGAAAGCGCCTGGAAGGCCAGTGCGATATCCGAGGTGTATAAATTCTGGCGGATGGCCCGTTCACTGGACCTGGCCCGGCGTTCCTCCATGCGGGCCAGCTCGAGGGCCCGATTGATATGAACGGTGGCGAGAGAAGAAACCAGGGCTACGGTTCCCAATAAAAGGGCAGTGGCCACCGCCAGGGTGCTCAGGAGCGGACGGCGCCGGGCCAGTCGCCACGCCCGTTCGATTCCGGTGATGTGCCGCGCCTTGATCGGCATGTCCTGAAGGAATCGATCAAGTTCCTGCATCACCTCGCCGGGATTCCGGTAGCGGCGCACCGGACGTTTCTCGAGGCATTTCAGACAAATGGTCTCCAAATCGACCGGAATGGCCGGCCGAAGTGTTCGCGGAGGGACCGGATCACTGTTGATGACCGCGTGGAGGGTTGCCGTGAAGGTCTCTCCTCGAAACGGGGGGCGATCGGTCAGGAGATAATAAAGTGTCGCACCAATTCCAAAGACATCCGTGGCCCCGGTGATGGCACCGCAACGCTCCGAGGCCTGTTCGGGTGCCATGAAATTGGGCGACCCCGCTCCCATTTCCACATTCCTTTGAATGGCACCCGGCCCGGTCCTTCGCGACAAACCAAAATCGGTGATCCGGGGTTCGTCCCGATGATCGATCAGGATGTTGGCCGGCTTGAGATCACAATGGAGGACTCCGCGTTCATGGGCATACTGGATCGCCTCCGCAATCTTTCGAACATAAGTAGCCACCAGCTTGGGAGAGAGAAGCCGACCGCGGACAAAGCGGTTCAGGTCCTGTCCCTCCACCAGCTCCATGGAAAAATAGAGCTGATGATCCACCTCACCCACCTCATAGATCCCGACAATGTTCGGGTGGTCGAGGCTGGCGGCGACCCGGGCCTCCGACCGCAATTGCTCGCCGGTCCATCCCTTATCCCCGCTGCCCGATTTGAGCATCTTGATGGCACACAACCGATCCAATCCCGGCTGGCGTGCCCGGTAGATCACACCCATGCCGCCCGATCCCACTTCTTCCAGCAGCTCGTAGCCGCCGAAAAAGCGCGGAAGCGGAGGCGGTTGGTTGGGTTCATCACTCACGCGCGACCAATCTAGTCAGACCGTGCCGGGGAACCAGTGGAATTCCTCGGACGATTTTTGGTGTCGTTCGAAACGCAAGCGGCTAAATCTTCCCGCTCGAATGAAGCGCATGCCTGTCCGCCGCCATCGTGTCTTTGGCAACCTGCTGGGTGCCAACGTCCTTCTTTGGCTGGGCCGGATGCCCGCCCTCCTGGCAGCCCTCGGATTGAACCTCTGCGCCGCCTCGGTCCAGGTCGTTGTCTGGGACGAACAACAACCCCAACAGCAGTCGGCCTACCCGCATTTCCTGGGCGAAGAAATCGCCACCCACCTCCGGACCAATGCCGATTTTCAGGTGACGACCCGTCGACTGGCCGATCCAGAGCAGGGGTTGGACACGGCCACCCTTGACCACTGCGACGTCCTGATCTGGTGGGGCCACGTTCGTAATGGCGAGGTGTCTCCGGAAACCGGGCGATCCATCGCCCGGCGCATTGAAGCGGGAACGCTTTCCCTGATTGCCCTCCATTCCGCCCACTGGTCTGCACCGTTCATGGAGGCCATGAATCTCCGGGCACGTGAGGATGCCCTACGGGTGCTATCACCGGAGGAACGCTCCCGCGCCGTGCTGATTGAGACCAATGACTATCCCAGCCTGCGGGTCGCCCCGCATCTTTCCGACCGCCTGACCCCCTGGGTCCAGTATCGGCGGCCCACCACCGGTCCGGTCGAAATCCGTCTCCACCGGCCCAATTGTTGTTTTCCTGCCTACCGCCCGGACGGCAAGCCCGGTCACCTTCATGTCCGGCTTTCCCAACATCCCATTGCCGTGGGATTGCCGCCGGACTTCGACGTTCCCCAAACGGAGATGTACGACGAACCGTTTCACGTCCCACCCCCGGACGACGTGGTGCTGGAGGAAACCTGGGACCAGGGAGAATGGTTCCGCAGCGGGATGGTGTGGAACATTGGACGGGGCAGGGTCTTTTACTTTCGTCCGGGACACGAACTCTACCCGGTTTACCAACAACCGGAGGTCGTCCGCGTGATCGAAAATGCCGTCCGCTGGCTGGGTCACAAACAACCGTGACCCGCACCCCCACCCCGCACGTATCGACCGAACCCCTTCACCGATTTTACACATGACCAGTCGCGATATCCGCCAAAGTTTCCTCGATTTCTTCCGTCAACGGCAGCACAGCATCGTGCCTTCCTCCAGCCTGATGCCCGACAGCCCCAATCTGCTGTTCACCAACGCCGGAATGAACCAGTTCGTCCCCATCTTTCTGGGTGAACGCCAGTCGGATGCCTCCCGGCTGCCCGGAGCCATCCCCGGACTGGATACCCGGGCCGCCGATACCCAGAAATGCATTCGGGCCGGTGGAAAGCACAATGACCTCGATGACGTTGGCCTGGACACCTACCACCACACCTTTTTTGAAATGCTGGGGAACTGGTCCTTCGGCGATTATTTCAAAAAGGATGCGATTGATTGGGCCTGGGATTTGGTGACCGGCGTCTGGAAATTCCCCAAGAACCGGGTGTATGCAACGGTCTACTGCCCGGATCCCAGCAAGGGTGATCCGTCCGAATTTGACCAGGAGGCCTGGAATTTCTGGGCGGAAAAGTTCCGGGCTGCGGGACTCGACCCGGCGGTCCATATCGTCAATGGCAACAAGAAGGACAACTTTTGGATGATGGGTGAGACGGGTCCCTGCGGCCCCTGCTCGGAACTCCACATCGACCTGACTCCAGCAGGAGATACCGCCGGCGCCCTGGTCAACAAGGGAAGCCCTTCCTGCATTGAAATCTGGAATCTGGTTTTCATTCAGTACAACGCCAACG
>CAIPFS010000202.1 GCA_903864375.1 uncultured Verrucomicrobiota bacterium | reverse complement strand
CCCAAGGCAGTCGCGGCGATGCACGAGGTGCTCCAGAACCTGCATCTCTATCCCGATGGCAATGCCTTCTATCTGAAGCAGAAGCTGGGTCAGATCCTGGGTCTTCCCACGTCCCACCTGAGTCTGGGCAATGGCTCCAACGAAATCCTTGAGTTTCTGGGGCATGCCTTTCTTCGTCCCGGCGACGAATTGGTGGTTTCGCAGTACTGTTTTGCCGTTTATCCCATCGTCGCTGCCTTGTTTGGAGCCCGCCTCGTGACGGTGCCGGCCCGGCAGATGGCGGCCGATATCCCTGCCATGCTGGCGGCCATCACTCCGCGGACGCGGATGCTGTGTCTGGCCAATCCCAACAATCCGACGGGAACGCTGACGTCGCGTGACGACATGAGCCTCCTGTTGGCGGAGCTTCCACCAAATGTTTTGCTGGTGCTGGATGAGGCGTACGTCGAATTTCTGGACGATCCGGTGGATTGCCTGCCGCTGATTCGGAGCGGCACCCAACCCAACCTGGTGATCACGCGGACCTTCTCCAAAATTTTTGGACTGGCCGGACTTCGCCTGGGATATGCCATTGCGGCCCCGGAGATCATCTCGGATTTGGAGAAGGTGCGGCAACCGTTCAACCTGAACTCGCTGGCACAGGCCGGTGCTTTGGCGGCGCTCGAGGATGAAGCCCATCTTTCGCAAACCCGGGCCAATAATCGTCAGGGTCTGGACTTTTTTCACACAGCTTTTTCGCAGATGGGGCTGCCGTTCATCCGGTCCTCAGCCAATTTTGTCCTGGTCCGGGTGGGTGATGGCCTGGCTGTGTTCCGGGAACTTCAACGAAAAGGCATCATCACCCGGCCCATGGGGAGTTATGGGCTCTCGGAATGGTTGCGGATTTCGGTGGGCACCCCGTCGGAAAATGGGCGCTGTCTGGAGGCACTTCGTTCGCTGGTCGGTCCGACGCCGCGTCCGGAGACTGCAAACGTTTCCCACTGAAGTTCAGTCCATACTTGCTGTGCTGCCGCGGTAAAAGGATGATCCCGCCCGCAATGTCGAAGAACGCACCATCAAAATGCGGTTCCCCTGATCCGCTGCTTGTCATCGTGGCCACCCTGTTGCTGCTGGCCGTCCTCGCCACCTTGTACCTCGCGGCCAAGGGGCCTTCGAAACCCCTGGTCAGCGAACCGCCCGTGCGCCCGCGTCCCATCATTCAGGACGAAACCCGGGTGGTGGTCGTGACCAAGGAGGTCGCTGGCGGTGCGGGAGCGGAAACCGCAGGGAAGGCAACCGAACCCAAGCCGGCTGAAGCGAAACCCACCGAGGCCAAGCCCGCCGAGCCCAAAGCCGCCGAAGTGGTGACCGCGGCTGCACCCGCCGTCAAAGCCTCGGCGGATGGCAAGGTTCATGGGCGGGTCATCCTGAAGGGGACTCCTCCACCGGAAAAGGCCATTGGAGCCGCCAAGAGCGATGCCTTTTGCGGCAAATCGTACACCGATGCCGCCCCGACCACCCGCAATTATGTGGTCGGCGCAGACGGCGGTCTCCGCTACGCCGTTGTGCGGATTATTAATGCCCCTGCCGGTTCTGGGACGCCTGGGGAAAGTCCAGCGATTGACCAGCATGGCTGTATGTATGAGCCCTATGTGGTCGCGGTGATGGCTGGTCAGAAGTTCCAGGTGAAGAACTCGGACACCTTTTTGCACAATGTGAATTCGGGAAAACCGAAGAACAACTCCGGGTTCAATTTCAGCCAGGCCGCAGGGCAGGTGAACGAGAAGTCGTTCGACAATGGGGAAATGTGGATCAAGATGATCTGCAACGTCCATCCGTGGATGGCGGGATACGTGTGCGTGGCCGAGAGCGCTTATTTTGCCGTCACCAATGACAAGGGCGAATTCACACTTCCAGACGGACTCCCGGCCGGAAAATACAAACTCCAGGTCGATCATCTCAAAGCCGGCACTGCCAGCACTGATATCGAGGTCGGTGCAGGCAAAGGGGCGGATGTGACGTTCGAACTCGCGGTGAAGTAGGTTGTCGTCCGGGGGGGCGGCGCAAGGTCGTCCCCAAGGAGATTCGGCGTTTTTCTTTGGCCGGGCCGCGTTCCTCCCTCAATGTCGGGGGATGACGGGTCTTATCGCCATAGTCGGGCGCCCCAATGTGGGCAAGTCGGCGTTGTTCAATCGAATCGCCGGACGGCGTATCGCCATCGTCCATGACCGTCCCGGTGTAACCCGGGACCGGGTGATGGCCGAGTGCGAATGGAACGGGCATCCCTTTTCACTGGTGGACACCGGTGGAATTGGATTGTTGCGAGGGGAACGGGCAGAGGACCGGATCACGGAGGCGGCCTTCGAACAGGTGCAGATCGCCATAGAATCAGCCTCGGTGATCCTGCTCGTGGTCAATGTTCAGGAGGGAATTGTCCCATTGGACGAGGAGGTCGCCCGCCGTCTCCGGGATGCCGGAAAACCGGTGCTGGTG
>CAIPFS010000201.1 GCA_903864375.1 uncultured Verrucomicrobiota bacterium | reverse complement strand
GCTCCAAACAGGAGAAGTGCCTGACCGAAAACGACGATATTGACCGGCTCACGAAAGCCCCAGGGGCGATCGGATAGGAGTTGCCGCACCTGCTCGGTCATTTCCTCCGCCCGACGTCCCTCGCCCACCGCTTGAAAAACCGTTCGACCCTCCCAGAGTAGCCGAAGGCTGCCCGGGTTGTCGGAGAAGGCGTTGGTCAGAGCATTGCGGGCCTCTTGAAGATTGCCGACGGCGGTAAGCCCTCGCAGCAAAATCAGCTGGGCATCCTCATTACGAGGACGGTCCTGGATGATTTTACGGGCGATGCCGATGGCCGAGGCATAGTCACCGATTCGCAGGGCGTTCCGGGCTTCCGCGGGCTCCGGAGGTGCCGATAAGACGCAAAACGGTGTCCATGCCGTCAGGAACCAGACCCACAGCCGCATTCCCTGCCGCAGAGAGCGGACTCCCGAGGGGCGCACGGCGTTCGGAATCACACGACACAATTAGCCGAAGTCTCCAACGACTCAAGCGGTCAATCACGCAGAACCGCCGTTCCCTGCATTTCGTGAGTTTGGGCTTTTGTCGGATGCGCGATGGGTCTACTGACTGTCATTCCCAACGGCGCTTCATTGGCCTCCGGAGGGAGTGTCGTCAAAATGGATCTGAATTTGTGACGCGGTTCATCTGGGCGGTTTCCATTGGCATTTATCTGAATTCCCCGGAAATGGGGATTGCGCAGCCGGTCTCCGCGAGCAGCGGTGACCCGGCGAACCTGTTGCGCAACGTGGCACAAGTGCGCGCCCTGGGATTTGAGGAGGCGTCCTCCGGACCGCCCTTCCGGTTGCGTGGCGTGGTGACCTTCGTTCATCCCGGAAGCTACATGCTGTTTGTTCAGGAAGGGAACGACGGGATTTATGTGGCCTCGGGAGTCGCAAAGGAACTGGAGACGCTGGGTTTGCACGCCGGTCATTGGGTGGAACTGGAGGGGCACGTGTCGGCAGGATCGTTTGCCCCGATCCTGATTGGAACTCAGGCCATGGAGCGTCCACGAATCCGAGTTCTGGGCGAGACCAACCTCCCGGTGCCTGTGCCGGTCTCAACCGACCTTGCTTCCCAGGCGCGATTGGAGAATCGGTGGGTGGAAGCAACGGGTGTGGTTCATTCTGTGACCCGAGTCACGGAGGGTCCGGGCAATGACCGGTTTCTGATTCGGTTGGATTTGGGGGGTGGGCAGCTCCTGTCCGCCATGCCGGTGAACCCCGCAGCGCTGAATGCCTTCAGCAACTGGATGGATGCGGAAGTTCGGGCACAGGGCGTTTTGTCGTCCACATCCAATGAACGTCATCAATTGGTGGGGATGGAGTTGCAGATTCCCGGACCCGAATGGATGGAAGTTCGAAGTCCGGCGGCATCCGACCCCTACGCCCTCCCGCTGGCTGAGCCTGAATCGCTGATGCGCTTTCATCCCGCTGGTTTCTCGAATCATCGGGTCCACCTTCGCGGAACCATTGTCCTGGTTCGAAATGGAAATGAAATCTGCATCCAATCGGGGCAGACCGGTGTCTGGGTGTCCCTGATCGACAAAACCCCGGCAACACCGGGGCTATCGGCGGATGTGGTGGGATTTCCCGCGCTGGGACCTGGAAATCCGCAGCTTGAACAGGCCGTGGTCCGTCTGGGGACCCGGCAACCGTTGCCCGAACCGATGCCCGTGTTGCGCCGCGAGGGTTTGTCCCTCGAACTGGACGGTCGCCGGGTCAGGGTGCAGGGCGAATTGGTGGGGCAGGGGACGGACGTCGATGGGGTGATCCTCCGAATGTCCGGCGCATTGGGACGCTTCGATCTGGTCTGCCACGATATGTCCGCACAATCCCGGCTCGACCGCTTGAAACCAGGCTCATTGCTCGATGTCACGGGTGTGTTTCAGCCGCAGACCAATCCGGAATTTCAAGTAACCGGATTCCGTGTCCTGCTGGCCGACCTGAACGAATTGAAGGTGAGGGCCGAGCCGTCCTGGTGGACGATATCCCGACTGGCTTCCTTGTCCCTCGGGCTGTCGGTGATCGGAGGTGCCGCCGGATTTCTCGCGATTGCCTTCCGGCGGAAGAATATCGACTTGAAGCGGGCGCATGCGGCTCTCATCGAGGCCAATGACGCGTTGGACCTCCGGGTCGCCGAACGAACCCGGGCTCTGGAGTTGGAGGTCGCGGAACGGCGGTGCGCTGAATCAATGGCCGATGCGGCAAACCGCGCCAAGAGTGAATTTGTCGCCCAGATGAGTCATGAAATCCGGACGCCGATGAATGGCATCCTCGGGTTGACCGAACTTTTGCAGGACACCCCCTTGAATCCGGAGCAGGCGGAGTTTGTTCAATTGCTCTCCACCAGTGGCGGGGCACTGCTGAAGGTCATCAACGATATTTTGGACCTCTCAAAGATTGAGGCGGGTCAGGTGCGACTCGAACGGGAGGAGTTTGATCTGCGGCATGTGGCTGAAAACGTCCTCCAATTGGTGGCCGAGATCGCTGCAAAGAAGAACCTCGAATTAAAGTGCCATCTCGACCCGGCCTTGCCGACACGGGTTCGCGGGGATTCCGGCCGCATCCGACAATTGCTCCTGAATTTGCTCAGCAACGGAATCAAGTTCACCACTGAGGGCCAGGTGACCCTCAGTGTGGTGCGCATGTCGGATACCCCGGAAGTGACAGTCGTTCATTTCCTGGTTCGTGACACCGGAATTGGTCTGACCCGCGAGGCGGCAGATCGGATATTTCAACCCTACAAACAGGCGGACGACTCAATCACGCGGCGATTTGGGGGGACAGGACTGGGTTTATCCATCTGCCGGCAGCTGGTGGAACTGATGGGAGGGGAGATCGGAGTTGAAAGTGAGATCCGACGTGGCTCGGAATTCTGGATCCGCATTCCCTTTCCCAAGACGGCTGCATCACCGATCTGAAGCGTTTCGACCAGCGAGGCCCCCCGCCATTTTGTCTTGCGCAGTGTTGGTTCTTCTCATTTGACTCCGGATTGTTACAACCTGAAGGCAACACTCTGCTTATGATCGCCGGGTGGATTGTTTTGATTGCCGACCACGTTCACCACTGGAACCCGCCATGAACTCTGAAGTCCTCCGATTCCGTCAACGGATTGCCTCATCCGGCAGATACTCCGGATTCACCCTCATTGAGCTATTGGTGGTTATTGCCATCATTGCCATTCTGGCGGGAATGCTTCTCCCGGCACTGGGCAAGGCCAGGACCAAGGCACAAGGCATTCAGTGCATGAACAATGGCCGCCAAATGATGCTGGCCTGGCGAATGTATGTGGATGAAAATCAGGATCGGGTCGTGCCATCCTACGGATACACCAACGAATGGGTGGATGGTTCCCTCGATTTCAACGGGGCCAATCGGAGCAATTGGGATATCAACCAGGATTTGGTGAGAAGTCCCCTCTGGCGGTACTGCGGAAAGAGCCCCGGAATCTGGAAATGTCCGGCGGACCTCAGCACCGTGAAGAATCAGGGGCAGGTTTATTCACGGGTACGAAGTCTTTCCATGAACGGCTGGTTCAAAAGCTCGGACGTGGCCAGTTTTGACAACGCACCGTCCAAGACCCACTACCGGATTTATGACAAGGCGTCTGACGTGGTCGATCCTGGTCCCAGTCTCACCTGGTTGTTCATGGACGAACGGGAAGACGGCATCAACGACGGCGAATTGATTGTGGGAATGTTTGGATATCCGGATTCCCCCAGTCAGTGGAAAATTGTCGACTATCCGGCTTCGTACCACAATCGGGCGGCGGGACTTTCGTTTGTCGACGGTCATGCCGAAATCAAGCGTTGGTTGGACGCCCGCACCGTTCCGGTGCTGAAAAAGGGGGCCAGCCTTCCGCTGAACATCCAGTCTCCCAAAAATCCGGATGTCCTCTGGCTGATGGACCGGTCCACCCGGCTCGTTCAGTAGCGGGTGCCCCAAAAAAACGGCCTAAAACACGACCTAAACCACGGTCTAAATTCCGTCTCCGCGGACCCGGGTTTGAATCCGCAGCAGCGAATGGTTGGAGGTGATATAGAGGACCGTTCCGTCTTCACCCCAGTTGCAGTTGGCGGTCGGCTCCCCGGTCATCAAGGTTCCGAGATGTTCGCCAGTGGGGGAGATGATGAGAACCCCGCCCGGACCCGTGCTCCAGAGATTTCCCAAGGCATCGACCTTCAATCCGTCGGGCATTCCTGGACGTCCGGATTGGGCGAGCTTGCGGGCATCGAAAAAGACCTGCCCCTCGTCCGCCGTGCCGTCGGCCTTGAGTGAAAACACCCGGATGATTGGGGCGCCCGGATCGGATTGATTGACGTACAACTTCCTTTGGTCGGGCGAGAGGGCGATTCCGTTGGGAAAGGTCATTGAGCCCGAAACCAGGTTCACCCGGCCATCGGGATGAGCCACATAAACGCCATTGGCGATCAGTTCCTTGAGCGGACTTTGGTTGAGACCCTCCAATCCGTAGGGTGGATCGGTGAAATAAAGGTCTCCATTGCGAGCAAAACAGAGATCATTGGGGGAGTTGAACTTTCGGCCGTTGAAATAGGGTACCAGTGGTTCGAACGTCCCGGTGGTGCCGGACCGCTGGACCAATCGGGCGATCTGGCGATTTCCGTGCTGGCACAGGATCAGATTCCCCTGGGAATCCGTGGTCAATCCGTTGCTGCCGGGTTCCCGAAAATGATAGGTACTGCCGGTATAACCGCTCGGATCGAGGTAGACCGAAAGTCCGTCATGGTTCGACCAGCGATACGCCTTGTTGGCGGGAACATCGGAAAAGACGAGCGCACTCTGGCGCCGGAGCCAAACCGGTCCCTCACTCCAGACGAACCCTTCTGCCAGTTTTTCGATTTTGGCCGTGGGCGCCAGGAGATCATCCAGGGCCGGTGAAAGTCGTTCGATCGATCCCGACTCGGGATAGATATCACGCCCGTGCGGATTGGTGCGCACGGGCTTCAAGGCGTGTGGGCCGGACGTTTCGGCCGATGCCATCGAGGTTCCCGCGACCAGCGCGGCGGAAAGGAAGGAAAGCGTTCGAAGCTTCATGGGGAGCCGTTAGGTTAGAAGAGGCTCCACGCACGGGTCAATGGGAACCCGTTTCGGATCCGGTCGACAGATCAGCGAGTTCCCGGCGCGACCGGGAGCTACGCCGTTCGAGCCCAGGCATCCGCCTGGAGGATGGCCTCGAGGGAGGGGTCCTGAACGACCCGATGGAGGTTAATCACCCGTTCCACCCACCCGGCGATCTCCGAAAATCGGAGCGTGCCTGCACAGAAACGCTCCACTGCCACTTCGTTGGCCGCATTGAAGACGGCGGGAAGAGTCCCTCCGGTCTCCCCGGCGCGCCGGGCCAATCCCAGGGAGGGAAACCGGTCTTCGTCGGGCTCTTCGAAGGTCAAGGATCCAATCCGGGCCAGATTGGTTTGGACCCGTGGATTGGCCGGGCGGTCCGGGTAGCAGAGCGCCACCTGAATCGGCAGGCACATGTCCGGGCTGGAGAGTTGGGCCAGCCAGGATCCGTCCACGAATTCCACCATGGAATGAATGATGCTCTGCGGATGCACCACGACCTTTACCCGGTCCATGCCCACATCGAACAACCAGCGGGCTTCAATCATTTCCAATCCCTTGTTGAACAGGGTGGCGGAATCAATGGTGATTTTCCGGCCCATGACCCAGGAGGGGTGCTTCAGAGCCTGAGCCAGGGTGATTTGCGGAAAATCCGACTTGGGCGTCGTCCGAAAGGGCCCGCCGGAAGCGGTCAGCCAGAGGTTTCGGACCGTCTCGATCGGTTTGCCGTCCAGGCATTGGAAAATGGCGGAATGTTCGCTATCCACCGCCAGGACCCGGACGCCATGAAGTCGGGCTTCACGCATCACCAGTTCGCCGGCCATGACCAGGATTTCCTTGGAAGCCACGGCAATATCCTTGCCGGCGCGAATCGCGGCCAATGCCGGCTGCAAGCCACCTGTTCCTACGATGGCGATCAGGACGACATCGGCTTCGGGCAGGGTTGCCAGTTCAATCAGAGCGTCGGGTCCGCAGCCCACACGCACCTGGTTTCCAAGTCGGGTCTCCAACTCCGATCGTTTGGAGAGGTCATGAATGACGACGGCACCGACCCCATGCTTGAGGGCCTGTTCGGCAAGCAGGGTGGCATTGCTGCCGGCCGCCAGCCCAATCAACCGGAGCCGGTCCGGGAAGTCTTCCACCACTTTGAGGGTGCTGGTTCCGATGGATCCGGTACTGCCGAGCAGGACAACGTTCTTCATGCGTAATGAAGGGAGCCTATTCCCGGTGGGCAGTCTGCCGGAAGTCCAATTCCATGGAAGGGGTTTACGTCAACTTGAACGAGAAGACGCATTTACAAGGCGGACGCTCTGGATCAAGCTGACCGGGATGAATTTGCGGCATGATTGGACCCTGGAGGAACTTCGAGCGCTTCACGCCAAGCCATTGCTGGATTTGGTGTTCGAAGCAGCCGAGGTTCATCGCTCGGCTCATAACCCCCGGGAAATGCAGGTCAGCAAGCTGATTTCGGTCAAGACGGGCGGTTGTCCGGAGGACTGCTCCTACTGCGCCCAATCCTCCCGCTATTCGACCGGGGTCGATTCGGAACGCCTGATGGATGAGCAGAATGTCATCGAGATAGCGCAGCGGGCCAAGGCTGCCGGTGTGTCGCGGGTTTGCCTGGGTGCGGCCTGGCGCAGTGTCCGGGACGGGGAATCGTTCGATCGGGTGCTCTCCATGGTGCGATCGGTCACCGGTATGGGCCTGGAGGTCTGCTGCACCCTGGGAATGTTGAATGAGCGTCAGGCGCATCAACTGGAAGAGGCTGGCTTGTATGCGTACAACCACAACGTCGACACCAGTTCCGAGTT
>CAIPFS010000200.1 GCA_903864375.1 uncultured Verrucomicrobiota bacterium | reverse complement strand
GGGCATCCTTCCGATGCCCCATGTCTTTGCTTACTACGCGCTCTTTTTCTTTTTCGGCGTCGCCTATCATGACGCCAAAGATTCGACCGGTCAGCTCGGCAGCCACTGGCGCTGGACGCTGCCGGTCACATTGTTGTTGGTCTTCCCGATTGGACTTGAGCTATCCACAGGAACCTTCGGTGTGCGTGCATCGATCGTGCCTCAAAAGTATTTCCACCTGTTGGCCGTCGGATTCCAGGCCCTTTACGCCTGGCTCATGGCATTCGGCTGCATGGGCATGTTCCGCTCCCTGCTCACCCGTGAAAACAAAACGATCCGCTACCTCTCGGATTCCTCGTACTGGCTTTATCTCGCCCATCTGCCCCTTTGTATTGCTGCCCAGGCCATCATTCAAACCTGGCCGTTGTCGGTCTGGATCAAGTGGCCCCTTCTGTCGGTCGTCCTGACCGGCTTTCTCCTCCTGACCTACCAATATCTGGTCCGCTACACCCCCATCGGCACCCTGCTCAATGGTCGAAGAATACGCCCGGTCCAGGGCGAGGCACCGAATGCAATTGTGAGCGCTTCCAACTGAAATGGCCCCCAGAGAGCGCCGACCCAGGGGCCATCCGGTCCCGGTCTCCATTTTCCTTCGAGTCCCGGATCCAACCTGGACAACATCGCTCTGTCGCCTCGCTCGAACGCCCTTGCCAACCACCTTTTTTCCATCTTCCGTGAAGAAGCTCATCACCACCTGCCTGCTTTGCCTTGCACCCTTGACTGCGTCTTTGGCTGAAGACGGGAAGTACCACGACGGAGATGTGGTACTGGATGAGGCCATGGTGCCTCCCTACGATCTCCCGCCGGTCCTGGTCACTTCGGAGGGAAAGGCCGTCAAAACCCCGGAAGAGTGGTTCAACGTCCGTCGTCCGCAGATCCTGTCACTGTTCGGCAACCTGATTTACGGAATTGTCCCGTCGCCCGAGTTGCCGATTCAGACCACGTTCGAGGTATTGAAAACCGATTCCGGTTTCATGGGCGGGAGGGCCACCCGCAAGGACGTGAAGATCAAGTTCGCGAACGCCAGGGGGTCGGCGGACATGACCATCCTGGTGTTCACTCCTAATGCCGCGGTCAAGCCCTCTCCGGCGATTCTGCAACTCAGCTTTGCCAATACCAAGGATGACGGTCACGACGTCCACCCGGAGAAACCTGGATTCCTCCGCAATGGAATTCCGCTCAGTGAAATGCTCCAGAGGGGCTTCGGCTACGTTGTTGTGTCGCAGGGAGCCCTGGTTCGTCACAACGAGGTGGAGTTTCAATCGGGAATCCATCCGCTTTTTTACCGAACCAACCAGAGCTTCCCCAAAGCGAATGAGTGGGGCTGCATCGCGGCCATTGCCTGGAGCGCCTCGCGCGCCCTGGACTATCTCGAAACCGACCGTGACATCGACGCCCGACGCGTCGCCATTCTGGGGCATTCCAAAATGGGGAAGACCACTCTCTGGGCCGCCGCCCAGGACCAGCGATTCGCCCTCGCCATCTCGGCGCAGTCCGGTTGTGCGGGAGCGGCTCTCTGGAAACGCAACTATGGCGAAAACATGGAGAAGATGGTCACGCGTTTTCCCTACTGGCTCTGCCGCAATGCATGGAAGTTTGTCCGCAACGAGGACGACCTCCCTGTGGACCAGCACATGTTACTCGCCTGCATCGCCCCGCGGCCCGTTTACGTCCACAGCGGTGTGGATGACACTTGGGCCGATCCGCGGGGGGAATATCTTGGGGCCTATCACGCCAGCGAGGTGTACCGCCTTCTGGGGAAGAAGGGATTGACGTCGGAAACCTCGCCGCCGGTTGGCGAGGCCATCATCCAATCGGATGTCGGCTATCACAATCGCCCGGGTGGCCATTCCATCGAGTTGTTTGATTGGCTGAAGTTCCTGGAATTCGCGGAATATCACCTCGTGAAAAAGTGATCCGTTCCGATTTGCCTTTCAAAGTGCGATGCAGGGAAGAGCTCGTGCTCGGACCGGTTGGAAAAGGTGGAACCTTCAGAACGTGGATCACAGGAGAATCAAGAAATGATAGAATTGCGGATTCCAGCTGCCCTGCGTTGGGTCGCAGTGGTGGTCTTCCCGGCTTTGATGGCGGTGTGTGGCGCTGCAGATGCGTCAGGTCGCTCGATAGACCATCTTTCCCTGACTGTGGAGCCCAAGGTTCTAAATCCGGTGCGCGAAAAGAATTCCACTGGGAAAATAGCCGTTACGGCAGTTTACGGAGACGGCTCGCAGCGGGTGCTCAAGTCATCAGAAGCAGTAATCACGGCGAGGACCAAGCATGCCAGTGGGAACGTGGAGGTCGTTGCCATCGAAGGCGGAAAGGTCGTCCCGCGAGAGGGCGGCGTCGCTACCGTGGAGGCTGTCGTCTCAGAAGGTGGCAAAACCTTCAAGGCTGCGGTCGATGTGGTGGTCACCCCCTACTACCGCGACTATCACCAGACGCTGGTGCTGAAACTCTTTTTGGGAATGGAGGGAGAGCCCGTGGAACGCCTGACCAAGGACCCCACCTTTCGGAAAGGGCACGAAGTGTTTTGCACATTCGAGGAGGCATTGGAGGTCATTCGCAAAACCGATAACCTGACGCGTGGAATCCCCAAGATTGTTTATCTTGTTGGCTGGCAAAAGGGGGGACACGACCACGGATATCCTGCCTGGGATGAAGTAAATCCCCGAATGAAACGCCAGCAGGACGTCACTCCGCTGGAAAGCCTGCGCTGGCTCATCCGGGAAGCCCGGCGGTTCAATACGACGGTCAGCCTGCACATCAACATGGCGGATGCCTATCAACAAAGTCCATTATGGGACGAGTACCTTGCCAAAGACTGTATTGCCAGGGACGAGAAGGGTGAACCGTATACCCTCGGTATCCAGGTTAAAGGCGAGGACATGTACAATGTGGTCTACCCCAGGGAATGGGAGGCTGGCCTGGCTCAGCGACGGATCGACCGGTTGATCAAAATGATTCCGGAACTGAAAGCGGGGCACACCATCCACATCGATGTGTTCATCGCCAATCGCGATGGCGGCAAACCCATCAGTCCCTGGCATGCCAAACCGGAGAATGGCGGATTGACCCCGGAGAAATGGGTCGAAACCCAACGGAAGATTTTCCACTACTGGCGCGACCGAGGTTTCGATGTCACCGGCGAGGGAACCGGTTGGGCGCACCCGCCGGGAGAGCACTTTGTCGGATTGCAGCCGATGTCGTGGTGGTATTCCTGGAACCCGATGGAGATACCGGAACGCTTGGGGGCTCGCGGTCGCACCGACCGTAACAGCGACGGGGACTTCCGTTTCGGATCGAGCATGCACGGGGAGGAAATCTGGCGGGAAGACAAGATGAACATGCCCGGTTTTCTGGGAATGTTTTGTCGAACCACCCTGCCTTGGTTTTACCTCAGTCGTCTGGATCGGTTGGAATTTAACCAGTACTGTCCGGCTAG
>CAIPFS010000199.1 GCA_903864375.1 uncultured Verrucomicrobiota bacterium | reverse complement strand
GCAACTTTCCGGCGGGCAACAACAGAGGGTCGCGATAGCCCGGGCATTGGTGAATGATCCCAAGATCATTTTCGCCGATGAGCCCACCGGAAATCTCGACACCCACACCGGGGAGATCATTCTCGAACTGTTCCGGAGCCTGTCCCAACAGGGACGAACGGTCATCATCGTGACCCATAACCCGGAAATTGCCGCGGTGACCCCCCGTCGCATTGAGATCCGGAACGGAAAGATCGCCGACCGGGTCGACGCGAGGTTGGCCGGGCTGGAAAAGGCGGCTCTCCTGTCAAAATCAGGCTCAGTCCCCGGGGAACCGATCGCATGAGCCTTTGGAACGCCATTGAGGTGGGGCTGAAGGAGATTTGGGCTCACAAATTTCGTTCATTGCTGACGATGCTGGGAATCATCCTCGGCGTCTCCTCCCTGGTGGCCATGAGCGCCATGGTCACTGGCATGGAAAAAGGTGCCCGGGAGGCATTGATCGCAGTCGGAGGACTTCAGAAGGTCCGGGTCGAAGGACAACCCGTCCCCCCGGATCAACGTCACCTTCGTGACTTTGCCCGCGGTGTCACTCTGTCCGATGTCTTTGCACTCCAGGGAAGCGCGCCTGAAATTGAAAAGGTTTCACCAGAAATGCGCCTGGACGTCCCGCCGACCATCACAGCCAATGGCAAATTCACGCGCACCTTCATGACCTCCGGAGTCTGGCCGGTGCAGTTGGAAATGATGGAGCATAAGGTCGAACATGGACGGATGTTCAACGAGGTGGACGACGAACTGGCCCGGAGTGTCTGTGTGATTGGAACGGGCATCCGGGATGACCTGTGGGGTGATCCGGAAAGAACGGGTGAAGAGGTCATTCCCCTGGGAAAGACGCTGTCGATCAACGGCTACCCCTTTACGGTGGTGGGAATGTTCGAGCACTATGAGAGTGAGCAGGAACACCGGGAGCGGGCGCTGAAAAAGGCGGAGGAGGCGGAACGACTGGCTAGGGGATTGACGAATTCAGCCGTTGGCCCACGTCGGGATAGGGGCTGGAACGGGGGAGGTCGACGCGGCGGATTTGCGTTCTGGATTAAGAATCACACCGTTTACCTGCCACTGAACACCATGTGGGTGAAGCTGGTTTCCGGTGTCACCAATGTTCCGGCTGAACCCAAGCTCAGCAATCTGGAAATCAAGATTCACGATGTTTCCAATCTCAATCTGGCACTGACGGAAATCAGAAACATTCTGATGATCAACCATCATGGGGTGGAGGATTTTTCCTTTCGTACCCAGGAGGACTGGGCGGATCAAATCAATCAATATATTCGCAATGCCCGTTTGTCAGGAGGTCTCATCTCCGGCATCAGCCTGCTCGTTGGGGGCATCGGCATCATGAACATCATGCTGGCCAGCATCAGCGAACGGATTCGCGAGATTGGCATTCGAAAAGCCGTGGGAGCCGGTGGCCTGGACGTGTTTGTCCAGATTGTCGTGGAAAGCGTGGTGATTGCCGTGATCGGCGGAGCCGTCGGGCTGGGCACCAGCCTCGGATTGCTTCAACTGATCGCCCTGGTGTCACCGACCGATAACGCGCCGATCATCACCCTTTCGGCCATGGCCTTCGCCTTCGGGGCGAGCGTTCTGGTTGGGGTTCTGGCCGGACTTTTTCCCGCCATCAAGGCGGCCCGGATGAACGTGATTCAAGCCCTGCGCTACGACTGATGAACCTTTGGAACACCATTCTGGTCGGTCTCAAAGAGATTTGGGCCCATAAATTCCGCTCCCTCCTGACGATGATGGGGATCATTCTCGGGGTCGCCAGCCTGGTGGGGATGGTAGCCATCACCAAAGGGATGGAAAATGGCATGAAGGAGTCGATGATTGCCAACGGAGGAGCCGACAAGGTGACCGTAACCGATCAGGCGGTTCCAGCATGGCAGGACCATCTGGCCGATGAAGCGCCTGGGAAAACCCTGCCGGATGTATACGCCCTGCTCAACGGTTGCCCGTTGTTCAAAATCGTTTCACCGGAAATCCAGATTCAGGAACCGACGGTTACCCATGGCGACAAGCCGGCACAGATCAGCGAATGCGCCGGCGTCTGGCCGGCCGTGCTGGGAATGAACCTCCATACCCTCGCTCACGGACGTTTTTTTTCCGAGGTCGACGAGGCGGAGGCGCGCAGCGTGTGTGTCATCGGGGACGGAATCCGCGATGATTTGTTCGGCAAGCCCGAGGAGACTGGAACCGAAATCATTCCGATCGGGGAAATCATCCTCATCAACGGTCAGCCGTTCAAAATCATCGGCATGTTTGACCACTACATGGGAGAACAGGAGGCCAAGGAACGGGCAGCAGCCAGGAAGGCGGCGTTGCAACCCAAACCGGTCGAGCCTGCCGGCGGCGGTCCGAAGCGTCAACGTGGGTGGGGACGCGGTGGCGGATGGGCCTTCTGGCGGAAAAACCACACCTTGTACATCCCGTTCAATACTGCGTGGGTGAAGTTCAAATCGATTGGAAAAAACGGTGATGGCGTTGTGGATTCCCGAATCAGCGACATCGACTTGAAGGTGACCGATATCGAGCATCTGGACGACGCCCTGACCCAGGCCCGCAATGTCCTGATGGTCACTCACAAAGGCATCGAGGATTTTACGTTCCAGACCCAGGAGAACCAGATCGCCACCATCACCAAGCAAATCAAGGCCTCGCGACTGAGCGGTGGCATCATCGCCGGCATCAGCCTGCTGGTCGGTGGGATCGGCATCATGAACATCATGCTGGCCAGCATCAATGAACGCATTCGCGAGCTGGGGATTTGCAAGGCCATCGGGGCCACGGGAGCGGCGATTTTCACCCAGATCATTGTGGAGAGCACCGTGGTCTCGTTGATTGGGGCCTGCCTCGGGGTGGTGGCCAGCTATGGCTTCGTGGAGGTACTTCAAGCCATCACGCCCTCGGCGAACACCCCGGTGATCACCAGTCAATCCATGGTCATGGGCGTGGCCTTCAGCGCCATGGTCGGCATGGCCGCCGGCCTCATCCCTGCCATCAAGGCCGCCCGTCTCGACCCGATTCAAGCCCTTCGCTATGAATGAGGCCGAAAGGAGGAGACCACCCTTTCCGGAAGGTCCGGCGTCCACACCGACCTTCATCTTGCCGATTTTTTGTTTCGCGTTGCCCGCTGCAAGCGTGTTCTATCCGGACCGTTTAACTCGTTGCCCGTTCCATGCCGAAACGCACTGACATCCATTCCGTTCTCATCATCGGAGCCGGTCCAATCATCATTGGTCAGGCATGCGAATTTGACTACTCGGGCACCCAGGCGTGCAAGGCCCTCCGGGAAGAGGGCTACCGGGTCATTCTGGTGAATTCCAATCCGGCAACGATCATGACGGATCCGGAGTTCGCTGACCGCACCTACATCGAGCCGATCACCCCGCTGGCGGTCGAAAAGATATTGGTTCGGGAGCTGGAGGAAATGCGCCGATTGGGGGTTCCCGTCGATGCCTCCACCGATGGTTCGGTCCCGAGCAAACTGGTCCTGCTTCCCACCTTGGGCGGCCAGACGGCCCTCAACACCGCCATGGCGCTCCATCGCTCCGGCGTGTTGCAACGGCTGGGGGTCGAAATGATCGGCGCAAAAGCCGAGGCGATTCAACGGGGTGAAGATCGCGAAACCTTCAAGCAGTTGATGATTCAGATTGGTCTGGATGTCCCCATCAGCGGAACTGCCCACACCTTCGAGGAAGCCCGTGCCGTGGCCGAGCGCATTGGGCGTTATCCGCTGATCATCCGTCCCGGATTCACCCTCGGCGGCACCGGCGGTGGAATTGCCTACAACCGCGATGAATTCGAAGAGATCGCCCGACGTGGTCTCGATCTCTCACCGGTCTCCGAAATCCTCATTGAGGAGTCGCTGCTCGGCTGGAAGGAATACGAGATGGAAGTGATGCGCGATGTGGCTGACAACTGCGTCATCATCTGCTCCATCGAAAACTTTGATCCCATGGGGGTGCATACCGGCGACTCCATCACTGTCGCGCCGATCCAGACCCTGACCGACAAGGAGTTCCAAATCATGCGCGACGCCAGTTTCGCCGTGATCCGGGCGGTCGGCGTTGAAACCGGAGGCTCCAACATCCAGTTCTCCGTCAACCCTGAAAATGGGCGGATGATCGTGATCGAGATGAACCCACGGGTCAGCCGCAGCTCCGCGCTGGCGTCCAAGGCCACGGGCTTTCCGATCGCCAAAATCGCGGCCAAACTCGCTGTGGGTTATCGACTCGATGAAATCCGCAACGATATCACCCGCGAAACACCGGCAAGTTTCGAACCCACCATCGATTACGTCGTCACCAAGATTCCGCGCTTCGCCTTCGAGAAATTCCCGCAGGCCGACCCGACTTTGACGACCCAGATGAAAAGCGTTGGGGAAGCGATGGCCATCGGGCGAACCTTCAAGGAAAGCCTCCAAAAATGCCTTCGTTCCCTTGAAATTGGCCGCAGCGGGCTCGGTGGGGACGGGAAGCCGTGGCGGGTGGGCACCGACATTTATGGGGACAGGGATATCCTCCCCAACGACATCATCAGCCGCAAGTTGAGCGTCCCCAACGCCGAGCGAATCTTTTTTATCCGCCACGCATTTCGCGCCGGATTTTCAGCCGACCAGATTTTTCACCTCACCAAGATTGACCCATGGTTCCTGGCTCAAATCCGGGAATTGGTCGAGTTTGAAGAGGAACTGGCCGCCAGTGCGCCCGCTTCAGTGGTTTAAACCAAGCCGGCGTAGGCCGGATTCGTGGCCAGAAGCCTGACCAGTTCCTTGATCCTCTGAGCCTCATTCCGAGCGGCAACCAGGATTGCATCATCCGTGACGACCACGATGGAATCCTTCACCCCCACCAGGGTGATCGGGGTCCGTCCACGGGTTCGGGCATCGTATACAATGTTGCCGGCTGCTCCCACCTGAACCACCGTCCCCACCAAGGCATTCCCGTCCACATCGCGGGATAGGTGACGTGAAAGCGCTGGCCATGCCCCCAGATCGTCCCAATCAAAGGCGCCATCGGCGACCACCACGTTCCTGGCGCGCTCCATGACGGCGAAATCGACACTGATCTTCTTGACCATCGGGTACTCCGCTGCCAGGACGGAGGTCAAGGAAGCGGCACCGTGTATCGCCGCCTTGCGCCAACCTTCCGCCGCTTCGGCAATTTCTGGCTGATATTCAACCAGGGCGGCACGGATGGTTGGATAGGACCAGACAAACATCCCGGCGTTCCATCGAAAATTTCCCTGGGCAAGGTAACGCTCGGCGGTCTCCAGATTCGGCTTTTCAACGAAACGTTCCGCCTTGAAGAACCGCGTCGGATACGACGTGCCGGCGGCGTCCGATGACAGCGCATCTCCGGACTGAATGTAGCCATAGCCAGTTTCCGGGCTCGTCGGAGGAATGCCAATCGTGACAATGACCTCGCGGTGTGCCGCCAGGTCAAAGGCATCCGACAACACCTGCTGAAAGCGGGCGGCATCCGGAATCACATGGTCCGCAGGAAGCACCGCGATGATCCCCGCCTCATCCCGGGCTCCGACCAATGCCGCACCGAGGGCCACTGCAGCGCAGGTATCGCGACCGATCGGCTCCCCAACGATGTTGTCCGCCGGAAGATCGGGCAACTGCGCCCGCACCGCGGCCGCCTGCACGGCGTTGGTGATGATCAAGATATTCTCGAGGGGAACCAGCGGACGCACCCGATCCACGGCCTGCTGAAGAAAGGACCTGCCCCCGAGCAGGGTGATCAACTGTTTCGGGGTCGCTTCACGACTGACCGGCCAGAAACGCTCCCCCTTTCCACCGGCCATGATGACTATGAAGCGATGGGAGGTTGCGGAACGGGACTCCGGGGAGGATTCGGTGCTCATGATTTGATGGCTTGAGAAAGGGTTTGGACAAATTGGCAGACTTCTTCGACCAGTCCTGAAGAGGAGCCATGCCGGGCGATCCGGTTGACGACGGCACTTCCCACCACCACCGCGTCTCCCAAAACCGCCACCTGCCGAGCCTGTTCCGGATTCGAGACACCAAATCCGATGGCGATGGGCAGGGAACTCTGACTCCGGATTCTGGAAATCATTGCGGGAATGGTGGCGCTGACGCTCGATTGCATGCCCGTCACTCCCTCCCGGCTCACGTAATAGATGAATCCCCGGGCCCGGGGAGCAATCAGGGCAATGCGTTCGTCGGGGGTCGTTGGCGCGATCAGGTAGATCGGACAAAGCCCGTATTGTTCCATCAAGGCCTCGTAGTTGGAGGACTCCTCGGGGGGAAGATCCAGAACCAACAATCCATCCACCCCGGCCTCCGCGGCCTCCCGAATGAAGACCTCCAGGCCCACCCGATGGAGCAGATTGAAGTAGATGTACAACACCAGCGGTATCTGGGATTGCCGACGCAACTCCGTCACCATCGACAGCAACTTCGGGGGGGTCGTCCCACTGGCCAGCCCACGCTGGGCCGCCAGTTGGTTGACCACTCCGTCCGCGAGGGGATCGCTGAACGGGACACCCAACTCCAGAATGTCCACACCGGCTTTCTCGAGCCCCAGCGCCAATTGAAGCGTCGCCTCCAAATGGGGATCCCCTGCCCCAATGTAAATCACCAGGCCTTTTTGACGTTGGTGTTGAAGCTTTTCAAATCGGGCGACGATACGGTTCACTGGCGAAAGCATGCGGTTGAATCCGGGTTGACGGAAAGACGGAAAATATCTGCGCTACGGCGCGGTGCCTGGTTCATGCAGGACAGAATCCAGGTGTTGTGCCGTCAACCGGGCCGCCGCCGCCTGAATGCCCTGCACCAATGCAGCCGGCTTCATCACCCGCGCTGCACCTCCCCAACCTAGAACCCAGCGTTGAACCTCCTGAAGGCTTCCCAGGCGCATTCGAAGTTCAACCCGCCCTTGTGATAATTCCCGCAAGGATTGCGAGGGATGCCATCGCTTTTCCCGGATGTAATCACTGACGGACTCCTCAAAGCGGATGACCACGTCGAATTCTCCCACATGGGAGTGAACACCAAAACTATCCCGCAACTGCTGGTCCAGATGAAATTTTTCCGGTCTAGCGAACGTTTTTCCGGTCGGACTCGCGGAAAGAATGCGAACCGGCGCAAAGGTCCGAATCGCCTTGCGGGCCTGATCGTGAGCAAAGAGATACCAGTCTCCGTTGATGTTCGCGACATGGTAGGGATCCACGACTCGATCCTCTGGCTCACGCGCCCCCGGTTTCCGGTACTGGAGCCGCAGTTGCTCTCGATTCTGCGCGGCGCGGAACAGGACTTCCATCACCGGCAGGTTGACCACCGGTTCGGCTGTCGTCCGGAAGGAAATGGTATGATTCAGGTCGGCGAGATTGAGTGAAACGGTCTCGGGCAGGGCCTGCTCCAGCTTCTTCAACGCGGCCACCAATCGTTCCTCATATGGAGTACCACGATATTGTTGAAGCGCCTTTTCCGCCACCAGCAGGGCCACCAGTTCGCCCTCGGAAATCTTCATCGTGGGAAAGGCTTCCACCGATTCCGTGTACCGGAATCCCTTGTGCTTCGCGTCCCAGGTGATCGGTAGATTCATCCGGTCCCGCATGAACTCGATATCCCGAAGAATGGTCTTGGGATTGACCTCAAGGGTTTCCGCCAGTCGGGTTGAATTTGGAAATCGATTTTCGACCAGCGCATCATGAATGCGCAGCATCCGCTCCAACGGCGGACGCGAGACTCCCTGAACGGTGACGGCAGGTCGCGCGGGCATGGGACTACGATGGAGACTTGAAGAAGGCTGCCTAGAAAAAAAGGGGGCCGTGTCGTTCTCTTGCACCCGGGGACAACCCGGTTCAATCTTTCAGTCATCGATGCGACCCTACCTCGACCTTCTCCAACAAGTTCTTGACCAAGGACGCCTCAAGGCAGATCGCACCGGTACGGGAACCGTCTCCCTTTTTGGGACCCAAACCCGCTACTCCCTGCGGGATGGTTTTCCATTGGTCACGACGAAAAAGGTGCACCTGAAGAGCGTTCTTTGGGAGCTCCTCTGGTTCATCCAGGGTGGGACCAATGTGCGATGGCTGCAGGAACGCGGTGTGACCATCTGGAATGAATGGGCCGATCCTGCCACCGGTGATTTGGGACGTGTCTATGGAGCCCAATGGACCGATTGGCGGCTCCCCGACGGAGGATCGCTCAATCAATTGGATGAAGTCATCTCGCGAATCCGCCGGGATCCCGATTCACGTCGCTTGATTGTCACGGCCTGGAATCCCGGGGAACTCCCGCTCATGCGGCTGCCCCCGTGTCATGCCCTGTTCCAGTTCTACGTGGCGGACGGCGAGCTTTCCTGTCAGTTATACCAGCGGAGTGCCGACCTTTTTCTGGGTGTCCCCTTCAATATCGCGAGCTACGCCGCGCTGACCCTGATGGTGGCTCAGATCACCGGCCTCAAGCCCGGGGATTTCATCCACACCTTGGGGGATGCCCACATCTATTCCAATCATCTGGAGCAGGTGCGGCTTCAACTCTCCCGCGAACCCCGCCCCCTTCCACAACTTCGGCTCAACCCGTCCGTTCGGGAATTGCGTGAATTCCGGTATGAAGATTTCACCCTGGAAAACTACGACCCGCATCCCGGTATCAAGGCGCCGGTTGCCGTTTAAAGCGGTGAGCTTTCGGCCCGGGGTCGACATCCCACTGAACCGGAATCCGTTGATGACCGTCTTCACTCCCACGCCATGACGTCATCCCTCCTAATCCGCCCCGCCGTTCGGGAAGATTGCCCGTCCATTCTGGACATTTACAACGAGGCAGTGCTCACGACCACCGCCACGTATGACTACGAACCCAGCACGTTGGAACGGCGACTGGCCTGGTTCGACGCCCATCAACGGGACAACTTTGCCATCTGGGTGGCTGTCGAAGAGGCACCACCCCACCCGCCTCGTGTGATTGGATGGAGTTCCCTCAGTCGATTCCATGACCGTCCCGGCTACCGCTTCACCTGCGAAAATTCCATCTACATCGCGGCGGACCGTCGGGGCCAGGGGCTTGGGAGCCGACTCATGCTTCCGCTGATCGCTTCGGCGCGCGCTCGCGGGCTTCATGTCATCATCGCCGCCATTGATGCCAGCAACGAAGCCAGCCTTCGACTGCATGAGAAGCATGGGTTCCAGAAGGTCGCCCATTTCCGCGAAGTGGGATTCAAGTTCGGACGCTGGCTGGATGTGGTGGACATGCAACTGACGCTATAGAAAGCCACCCTGAAACAAAAAAGGCACCCCGAAGGGTGCCTTTCAAAGCGTTGGGATTTATCCCTGAACGACTACAGCGTCCCGTTGTTGTTCGGGAAGATGAAAGTGATGGGGGTGGTACCACCGTTGTTGATGGCGTCGCGGAGGGCGTCCCGGAGACGGCCGCTGGACCATTGCTGGACCGAACCGTCACCCAGAAGACCATTGCCTTGGGTGGAGTGGATGCCCTGGGTATAACCGATCTTGGTGGAGTTGGCTCCAGAGACGGGAAGAGCGGCAATGTTGAAACCAGTCTGGCCCGTGGGAGCGCCAGTGCCGGCGGGGTCGGTCGCAGCAGCGGAACCGGCTCCACCGTAAACCTTCGGAGTGGCCACGGTGACATCATCGCTGATGTTGCGATCGCCACCGAGGATGCTCTGGGGCTGCTCTTCAACCGCGGTCAGACCGATGAAATAGCTGACACCCTGGTTCAACTTGAACGAGTTGGTGGTGCTGTTGAGGGCCTGGAAATTCGGAGCCTGACCTTTGGCAGCAATACCACCGGTGGTGTCGCTGTCCGAGGGGCAGAAAATGATTTTGGGGGTGTTCAACTCGTTCGAAATGGCAACGTAATGACGGTAGACTTTTTGGTGGGTCAGGTAGGTGTTCTTGTCATCCAGCGTACCACCGTTGTTCGTGTCGATATTCCACGGGAAACGACCGGCGTTGTCGGTCGAGAAAATGCGGAATGCGATTCCTTGCTGCTTCAGGTTGTTGACGCAGGAAATTCGCTGCGCCTTGGCTTTGGCTTTGGCCAGCGCCGGAAGGAGCATGCCGGCCAGAATCGCGATGATGGCGATAACGACCAGAAGCTCGATCAGCGTGAAGGCACTTTGCCGTGAGATACGAGTACGGTTCATAGGTTTTATGATGAGTAAACGGAGTTGTGTGGCGCGAATCATTGGGTGACAGACCTGATGAGTCAACGCCTTTTCATTGAGTTAGCACTCGCAATGCCATTTTCCCGGAATGGCTCATCACCAAGGCATTAGCAGGACGCCCCTGCCCTCATGTGCGCGAGAAATAAACTCCCTGTCCACTTTTCACGCCACGCACTTCCTCGTCGTCGCCGCTGACCAACCCGGATTCATCCTTTAGACTCTGGACATGGACGACACCATCTGGATGAACGGTCACTTGATGCCGGCAGCTGAGGCCCGTGTTTCCATCTGGGATCGCTCCTGGATGTATGGAGATGGCCTGTTCGAAACCATTCGGATCCATCATGGAAAACCGTTCCGGTGGTCGGACCACTGGAAACGCCTTGCCGACGGAGCACGGCTTCTTCGACTGAAATTGCCCTATGACGAATCGGCAGTGAGAACCGGTTTGAACCTCCTCCTTCAGGCCAATCGACTGGAGGCGGGAATGGCACGCATCCACCTGAGCCGGGGAATCGGCGTCCGGGGCTATTCCACTCGAGGAGCCGATCATCCGATCCTGGTCCTGGCGGCACTTCCCCTCCCCAGACCTCCCATCGATCGGCTTCAGCGCCTCACCCTCCAGCTCAGCTCGGTTCGACTGACGACCGGAGACCCCGCGGGCGCCTATAAAACCGCCAGCAAATTGTCCATCATCCTGGCTCAACTGGAAGCGGAGGAATCAGGGGCGACCGCGGCTCTCCTGACCGATGGCTTGGGGGATGTTGCCGAAACCTCCCGCGGCAATCTTTTCTGGGTGGATCCGTCCGGACGAATTGTCACAGCCCCACTCTCAACGGGAATCCTCGAAGGCATCACCCGCCGCGTGGTCCTGGAACTCTGTCACGAACTGGGCATGGAACACGCAGAGGCTCGAATCACTCCAGAACAACTCATGGGCCAAAATGGCGCGTTTGTCACCGGAAGCGGGTTCGGCTTGGAAGCGGTCACCGAAATCAACCGGGTCCCCATGCCTCCGCCTGTTCCTCTGGAGAAACTCCAATCCCATTACCTCCAGCGATTGGAACTCGGGTCCTAAGCCGCTCCGGGCTTCGGTCGCACCTTTTGGGCGCACCTCTCGAGTTCACCGCCAGGCACTAAAGTTCCGGAATCAATTCGCCCAGGAAGCGCAATGCGTGTCCCGACTGCTGGCGGGCCAATTCCATGACATCGAGATGGGAGACCACCTGACCTTTCCCTCCCAGTCCGGCGGCGGCGTTGGTGATGCAGCTCAACGCAGCAACGCGCATCCCTTGCTGACGGGCCACAATTGTTTCCGGCACCGTGCTCATGCCCACGGCATCGGCGCCAAGGGTGGCAAAAGCCCGGATTTCAGCCGGCGTTTCAAAACTGGGTCCACTCACCGCGACATAAACGCCGGCGTGGGCCTTGACTTTCGCCCGCTTGGCGGCAGCCAAAGCCTTGTCCCGCAGCGAGACGTCATAGGCCTGGGTCAAATCCACAAAGCGATTGAGCCCGGCAGGTTCCGGACCTCGCAGTGGGTTGGTACCGATCAGGTTGATATGGTCGGTCAAGACCATGAAATCCCCCACCTTGAACTTCGGATTAATCCCACCCGCTGCGTTGGTCAGCAGCACCGTTTCCACCCCTAGCGCGGCCAGCACGCGGATGGGAAAGGTCGATTCTGCCAGCTCGAATCCCTCATAGTAATGAGCCCGCCCGCTCAAAACGGCCAAGGGCACCCCTTTCCAGGCCCCAATCAGAAGTCGACCGGCGTGCCCTGGAACCGTTCCCACCGGGAATCCCGGAAGATCGCGATAGGCGAATTCCCGTTCGATCGTCAAGGCAGAGGCGGCCTCCCCAAAGCCGCTGCCCAGCACCAGGGCGACTCGAGGGCGGAGTTCACTCCGCTTCTGGATGACAGACGCCGTTGCGGCAGGCATCGGCAATCGAATTCGACGCGACATGCCCGCACGGTATCCAATCCAGTCGGTAATGCCAGACCCCATTCATCCGGACAAACTTTGTTTGGCCGCATCTCAATCGACTCCTAACATCCCCGACGATTGGTTATGACGATTGAACTGACGAACGAAGAAATTCGCCGCTATTCCCGCCACCTCATTCTCCCGGAGGTCGGATTGGCCGGTCAAAAGAAGATTCGAAACGCATCGGTTTTGTGCATCGGGGCTGGCGGCCTCGGTTCTCCCATCGCGATGTACCTGGCGGCGGCGGGAATTGGGCGGGTCGGCCTGGTGGATTTTGACGTGGTGGATCATTCCAATCTCCAGCGGCAACTCCTCCACACCGATGCCGACGTCGGACGCTCCAAGGCGGAATCCGCTCGAGATACCATCCAGGCTCTCAATTCCAATGTGGCCGTGGAACTGCACCAAACCCGGCTGACCTCGGAAAATGCCCTCTCGATCATCGGAAATTACGACATTGTTGTCGATGGCACCGACAACTTTCCCACCCGCTATTTAACCAATGATGCCTGCGTTCTGCTGAAGAAGCCCAACGTTTATGGCTCCATTTTCCGCTTCGAGGGACAAGCCAGTGTGTTTGCCCCTCATCTGGGTGGGCCTTGCTACCGTTGCCTGTATCCGGAACCCCCTCCGCCTGGCATGGTTCCCAGTTGCGCCGAAGGCGGCGTTTTGGGTGTGCTGCCAGGAATCATCGGATGCATCCAGACCACCGAAATCCTCAAATTGATCCTGGGCAAGGGCACTTCACTCATGGGGCGACTGCTCCTCTTTGACTCCCTGGAGATGAAATTCCGGGAACTCAAACTTCGCCGGGACCCCCGCTGCCCCATCTGCGGTCCCAATCCCTCCATCACGGCCTTGATCGATTACGAACAATTCTGCGGCATTGTTCCCGAACCGGCCCATCCGGACCAGAATCCGGATGAAGTTACCGTGACTCAAATGCAGCACGCCCTGCAGCATCCCGGCGAGGGGATTCGGGTGCTCGATGTCCGGGAACCGGATGAGTATGAAATCGCCCGCGTGACTGGTGTGACTTTGTTCCCGTTGAGCACTCTTCCCCAGCGATTCACCGAACTGGACCCCAATCAGCAGATTTACGTCCACTGCAAATCGGGCAAACGCTCCATGAAAGCTCTCGAGTTCCTCCGCCAGCAGGGGTTCAAGTACGTCAAATCGGTCAAGGGCGGCATTTCCGCCTGGAGCGACGAAATCGACCATTCGGTCCCGAAGTACTAGGGGCGTTTCGCCATGTGTTCAGGACACAGACGATCCTGTCGATCCAATAACGAGTTCCGTCCGGGTCGAGCTTGCGCCGACTGATGCCCGGCAACCACCAAATCGGGGTGGTGCCAGGGGTTTTTCGAACCGCCAGAGGCTCGGCGGGAGCCTTGCCACCGGGGTGCCTGGGAAAGGGGATGATCTCCGCAGTAATTTGGGACTTGCTGGAGCGCGTCCCTCCGGACGCAAGTCCCTCCAAAAGAGGTACATCCAACGAAGGGATTCGCTCCGGCAAGTCCCCATACCGATTTTAACCACCGGCGCTTGGGCACCGCCTCGCCCGTCCGTCCCCCGCCTGACACCTCAGAACCGAACCTCTATCTGGGTACCAAGCGGTTCTCTGGCAGCCTTGCCCGACCGATGTCGTTCTCATTCAATTGATTACAGGATTATTTTCAGGAATGGAAGTAGAGCTGTTTGCTGGAAGTTGGTGAGCAAGAACCACGAACTGTTCCAGACCTACCGCCTCAGCCCGCGCTTCACGCGCAATTCCGGCGGCGGCAAATGCGGGAGCCAGAGTTTCTTCCGTCCATATCGTCCGAAGCAACTTCCACATCATCTTTCGACGCTGCGAAAAGGCCTGCCGGACGATCTGGAGAAAGCGGTCGATTTGCTCACCCTCCACCAACGGAACGGGACGCCGCCGAAGGCGGATGCACGCTGAATCCACGTCAGGAGGCGGGAAAAAGCAGGAAGCAGGAATCCGAAAAGTCGACTCCGCCGCATAGCGCCACCCGAGAAGCAACGAAAGCAATCCATACTCGGGCGTCGACTCCTTCGCCCGGATGCGTTGCGCCACCTCCAACTGAAGGGTGACGACAATGAGGGACGGTGCCGTGGGTCTCAAGGCCATGTCCACCAGCAACGGGGACCCCACCGAATAGGGCAGGTTCGCCACCACCTTGTACCCGGTCCAATCCGTTTCGGAGTTTCGGAGCACCTCCAAAGCGTCGCCCTGGATAAGGTTCAGACCCGGATGATCGACAAATCGCTGGCGAAGGATCGTCACCAGTCGCTGGTCCATCTCGATGGCCATCACGGGACATCGGGCTGCCAGCAAAAGCTCGGTCAGGGGCCCCAATCCCGGACCAATCTCGAGGACCGGCCCGGGAGGATCGAGCTCGGCCGCCTGAACGATGCGGCGCAGTTGGTTGCCGTCGTGCAGGAAATTCTGTCCGAGGGATTTGGTCAGACGGAGATCATGCTCCGTCATCCAACGCCGCATTTCGCTCAAGGTCATGAGAGCTTCAAGCCTTTCGATTTCCCCAAAACGCCACCGCCTGCGCCCGCCAGTTCCGCGAGGACCTGCACCACCGCGTCCAGCGCCCGCTTTAATTGAGGCCAGGAGATGGTCAGGGGAGGTGTCAGCGACAGGACTTCACCCATCTCGCCCTCCGGGAGAAAAATGAACCCGCGCTCCAGAAGGCGCTTGATGGCGGCAAGGGCCACGGAGGAGGCCGGTTGCCCCCGTTCGTCGGCCACCTCGATTCCAATCATCAAACCCTGGTTTCGAGGAAAGAGCGTCAGTGAACCGAGTCTCCTCGGGAACTTTGCCCAGTAGGCTTCAACCTGGGCTCCGAGTTGCTGCGCCCGTTCGATCCCCTTCAGTCGGTGAAGCTCGGAGATTTGTGCCAGGGCCATGGCACAGCCGACCGGATGACCGAGAAAGGTGCTGGTGTGGATTGCCTCCCCACGCGATGGAGGCCATGCATCCATCACTTCCGTCCTTCCCACGCAGGCGGAGAGAGGGAATCCCCCAGTCAGGGCTTTCCCGAGACAAATCAGATCGGGAATGACCGCACGTTGCTCCGTGGCGAACCACGTGCCCGTTCGCCCAAACCCGGTGTAAATCTCGTCCAGAATCAGGAGCGCCCCATTTCGGTCGCACCAGCGACGCAGCATGGGGAGGAATCCCGACGAGGGAATCCGGATGCCGCCCCGGGCCTGAATCGGTTCCACCAGAACGGCCCCGACGGGATGACCGGCAGCAACGGCGCTCATCCGTTCCTCAATTAATACAAGGTCCGCGCACGACTCAACGTCACACGCGCAGCGTCCACAGCGCGGAAAGGGAACAAATCGTCCAAACTCGCGGAGTTGATCCCGGAAATGCCCACGGAAATGGTCGCGGTGGGTTCCCGCCAGTGCACCGTAGCCAAGGCCATGATAGGCACCCTCAAAGGCGATGATTCCCGGCCGTCCTGTCGCCAGAAATGCAGTCTTGAGAGCAACCTCGACCGCTTCTGATCCGGAGGTCCCGAAGACCACCTTGCCTGGAGCGGAGGAATTCGCGCGCTCCGAGACCGGGCACCAGCGTCCGTAGGTCAGCTGAACCAGCTCCTCGGCCAATCGGGCCTTGAGGGCATGAGGATGAACATCACCCATCGCGTGAAGCAGGGTGGAAAGTTGCCGCCGCGCGGCGGCCACCACCTTGGGATTGGCGTGACCGGTTGCTGCAACCCCAAAGGCCGCAGTGAGATCGAGGTACCGCCGTCCGCGTTCATCCACCACCCAGACACCGCGGGCCTTCTGCCAGACAATCGGCCAGCCACCTTCCGGATCGATGTAGGTGATGTTTTGCGATTCATACCGTCGCAACCGCTCCAAAGTCTCCGAGGTCTCCATGCCTAAACCCCGCGGGCGTCAGGAGCCCAGACATACTTGTGCTGTTGGAGTTGAAAACGAACCGGGAGAGCATCGGCAACAATCCGCTCCGCCAGTTCCCGAAGCGACAACGGTGTCTGTCCCGCTGGAACGGATTTCAAGGAGGGATGGCGTTGATCGGGCCTCAGCGGTGCCACCCAGGATAGGAGGATCGGGCAAATCGCGGCCAGTCCATGTTCAGTCAGAATTTGACGGGTCCACTGGTAGTCTTCTTCGGTTCCGATCACGAACTTGACCTCATCCGTCGCACGCAACTGCGGTATGTTTTCCCAGCGGTTCCGGGTGACTTCTCCACTGCTCGGGCATTTCAGGTCCATGATGCGGCGCACCCGGGGATCGAGCACTGAAATGTCGTGGGCTCCGCTGGTCTCGACCAGAACCGTAAATCCCTGGTCGCAAAACCTCCGCATCCAGTCCGCAGCACCCGGTTGCAGGAGGGGTTCACCCCCGGTGAATTCCACCAGGGGCAACCGATTCCCCGGTCCTCCAGATGTCAACGGAAACACCAACGGCCCGTTCCATGGCGCCGCCAGACGATGAACTTCCGATTCGACCTCACTCCAGCTCTTCCGCCCCCCCTCGGTAAAGGCATAGGCCGTATCACAGTACGTACACCTCAGATTGCACGCGGTCAACCGGACAAAGATGCAGGGCAGCCCCGCGAAAGTGCTCTCCCCCTGAAGACTCAGGTAAACCTCGTTGACCACCAGACTCGACGACACACCGCCTTGGTAGCGGGTCCGCCCTCCGCAGGCGAGAAGAACACATTCCATGTAAGATTTCGACTTGCCGCAACGACCAACGATTATGGACTGCCTGCAGGCAGTTCGCACACATCAGTCACCCTCCTCATTTTAAGAACATGAGCTTACAAAACAAAATCGCCGTCATCACTGGCGGAAACAGCGGTATTGGCCTGGCCACGGCCCAGGAACTTCATCAGCGCGGTGCGCGAGTGGTTATCGTGGGACGAAATCCCAGCTCCGTAACCACCGCCGCCCAATCCATCGGCGGCGACACCCTCGGTCTGGTGGCCGATGTCTCCCGGGTCGCCGACCTGGAACGGGTCTTTCAGGAAATCAAGGCGCAGGTCGGCGTCATTGACATTCTCTTTGTAAACGCCGGCATCGCTAAATTCGCGCCCCTTGCGGACTCGCAGGAAGCCCTGTTCGACGAAATGACCGACGCCAATTACAAGGGTGCATTCTTCACGGTTCAGCGGGCACTGCCCCTGCTGAGCGATGGTGCTGCCGTGGTCTTCACCTCCTCGACCGTCGCTCATTTTGGCATGGCGGGAGCCAGCATCTACGCCGCCAGCAAGGCAGCCCTGAATTCCCTCGCCAAAACCCTGGCAGTCGAGCTCGCCGGTCGAAAAATCCGGGTGAACGTCGTCAGCCCCGGCCCCATCGCCACACCGATTTTCAGCAAAATGGGGCTGCCGGAGTCCGCAGTGAATGAAATGGGCGGCGCCATTCTCGCGCAGGTTCCCCTGGCACGGTTTGGCGAGGCCCAGGAAGTGGCCAAGGCTGTGGCCTACCTGGTCTCACCCGAGGCCTCGTACGTCACCGGGACTGAGCTCCTGATCGATGGTGGCATGGCTCAGGCATGAAAGCCCGTTCGGATGCGGAGTCCGATCGGATTCCGCGTCCGGATGGGTTGAAATCACCGTCAGCATGGACGATGGGCCTGGCTCTGGTTAGGTTTTGCCGCGATGTCCGAAGTTGTTCGAGTCCGATTCGCTCCCTCCCCGACTGGCTACCTCCATATTGGAGGGGCTCGGACGGCCCTGTTCAACTGGCTGCATGCCCGACACACGGGCGGGAAATTCATCCTCCGTATCGAGGACACCGATCAGGCCAGAAATTCGGATGCAGCGGTCGAAGTGATCCTCAGCGGGCTACGATGGCTGGGACTGGACTGGGACGAAGGCCCGGAATTCCCCGTCCCCTCCGGTCCGAACCGGGGACAATCCGGTCCCTATTTTCAATCGCAGCGCACGAATCGTTATCTGGCGCGGGCGTCTGAACTCAAAGCTGCCGGGCACGCCTACGATCGTGACGGCGCCTTGTTCTTCCGGATGCCCCACGACCCCATCACCATCGAGGACCAGGTGGTCGGAAACGTGGTTCGGCCCCTGACCGATCGGGAGGAACTGGACCCCGACTGGGTGTTGATCCGGAGCGACGGACAACCGGTCTTTCACTTCGTGAACGTGGTGGATGATTTGGAAATGGGGATCACCGATGTGATCCGGGGCGAAGACCATCTCAGCAATACCGCCAAGCATATCGCGCTCTTCCGCGCATTCGGAATCCCACCGCCCCGATACGCGCACATCCCGCTGATCCTCAATGATGATGGGTCCAAGATGAGCAAACGGAATCTGGGAGCCAGCCTTCAACATTACATCGACCAGGGGTACGCCCCGGAAGCTGTGTCCAACTACCTTTGTCTCCTCGGCTGGTCCCCCAAGGATGGACAGGAACTGTTCACGACCAGGGAACTCGTCGAGCGGTTTGATCTGGGTGCAGTCAACCGGAGCAACGCCCGATTCGATCTCAAGAAGCTCGACCATATTCATTTCGAGCACACGCGCCGGATGGCCAAAGAGCGATTTGTCGAACTGGGGGTCGATGCGCTCCGTCGTCATGGAATTGAAACCGGGAATTTCACGCCGACCTATGTCGCCTCTGCACTCCTGACCGCACAGGAAAAGGGCAAATTGTTCTCCGAACTTCCTGCCTGGACGGATTTTTATTTTCGGGCCGACCCGGCCATCATCGCCGACGAGGAGACAAGGCTCAAAGCACTGCCGGTGTCGGCAAAACCGCAATTGGAGGCACTGCTCACCGCCTATACAGCCCTCCCCGAATTCACGGCCCCTGCACTCGAAGCCGGCCTCAAAGGACTGGCAGCCCAATTGGGCGTCAAGGTGGGGGCCCTTGTGCAGCCGTGCCGGGCCGCCATCACGGGCAAACTCGTTGGCCCCAGTCTTTACCATCTGTTGGAGGTGCTGGGGCGCGAAAAGGTGGTCTTCCGCCTCAAATCAGCCATCGATCGGTTGAACGGCTGATTCGGGAGGACTGAAAGACCAGGCCTCATTTGGTAAGGTCCCGGTAAGGTGGATCTGTTACTGTGGACGGCGTTGTGGGGAACGGGGTCGAGAGCCGGCCACCTTCTCCCGTTTACCCGATGCGCGTCCTGTTCGTAGAAGACTCCGCCCGTCTCCGATATTCCGTCGGTCAGGCCTTGCGGCATTCCGGCTACGCCGTCGACCTCGCATCGGACGGTGAAGAGGGCCTGTGGCAGGCTTCTACCCTGGATTTCGACGTGATCATCCTCGACCTGATGCTTCCCAAACTCGACGGGTTGGCCGTCCTGGAGCGATTGCGGAGCCAGGGAAAAAGGACGCATGTTCTCCTTTTGACTGCCCGGGACGCCGTCAACGATCGGGTGCGTGGATTAAAGGCCGGGGCCGATGATTATTTGATCAAGCCGTTCGCCCTGGAAGAACTGTTGGCGAGAGTGGAAGCCCTTTGCAGAAGAGGGTACGGGCACAAATCAAACCGCCTGCAGGTGGGCGACCTCGAGATCGATACTTCTGCGAAGCAAGCGGTTCGGGCGGGGCATGCCATCCATCTCAAACCCCGCGAATTTCAACTTCTGGAGTACCTGGCCCGTCGGACAGGTGAAGTGGCAACCCAATCGGAGATAGAGGCGCACCTGTATAACGAAGAAGCAGAGCCCATGAGTAACGTGGTCGAATCCACCGTCTCCTCGATTCGACGGAAAATCCACCTACCCGGGATGCCTCACCTGATTCACACGCGCCGGGGAATGGGATACGTCCTGGAGGTGCGAACCCCATGACCACCATTAGGAATCAACTCAAGTGGAGAATCCTTGTCCTTGAATTTGTACTGCTGTGGAACACCCTGGCCATTGGTCTGCCCATCACCTGGACGGCATTGACCCGCCAGTTTGATGAGACCCTTCAGTCCCAACTTCGTTCCATCTCAACAGCGGTCGAACGCGAGGACGATCGGATCATCTTCGACACGACCGACCTGCCGTCGCCTCACTTCACCGCGGGAGAAATCCCACTCTTGTATCAGGTCTGGGATTTTGAGGGGCACGAATTGGCGAGGTCTCCGGAGTTGGTCGGCGACTTACCCCGTCCCGGGGACCCGCCTTCCGAAATACCGCAATTCCAGACATCGACCCTCCCGAACGGACCGAGAATCCGGACCGCCACTCAGCGGGTCATTCCAGTTGCCAATGGGCCCCATCTCTCCCCAACGAATCTCCGGGGAGCCGTTGTTTCCGTGGCGATGGACCGCAGTCGACTGGATGGCAGGCTCCTTGGAGTGGCACTGGCCCTGGGTGGATCGGCTGCAATTCTGATGCTGGTGACCGCCTTTGTCGTGCCCTGGGTCGTCCGTACTCAACTGGCTCCCCTGGACGAACTCGCCTCCAAGGTTCAAGGGATCAACGCAGAATCACTTTCCGATCGACTGCCCACCGACAGACTCCCCGGCGAACTCGCGCCCATCGTGACCCGATTGAACGATTTGCTCATCCGACTTGAAGTGGCCTTTTCCAGGGAACGGCAATTTGGCGACGATCTGGCCCACGAATTCAGGACACCCATTGCCGAGCTGCGCAGTCTGGTGGAGGTTTCACTCCGGTGGCCAGAGACCCGGGATGCCTCGACCGATCGAGAGATTCTTTCGATCGCCCTGCAGATGGAACATCTGATTAACAGTCTGCTCGTCATCGCCCGCATTGAAGGGGCAATGGAACCGATCGGGTCCAAAATCGTCGATGTGAATGAACTTCTGGAGGAAATCTGGCGACCCATGGCAGACCGGGCCATCGCACGCCTCGTCAGCCTCCAAATGGATATTCCCGAGGGGTTTTCCCTCTCGACCGATCCAGTCCTCCTTCGATCCGTTCTCAACAACCTTCTCGACAATGCGGTCGAATATACACCAGAAGGCAGCACCGTCCGGGTGGCGACGATCTCCGCAGGCGCGTCGTTTGCCCTGGAGGTCAGCAATCCGGTTTCGAATCTTTCCGAGTCGGATGTCCCCCTGCTTTTTCTTCGATTCTGGCGGAAGGAACCCTCTCGAACCGGAAGTCAGCATTCCGGTTTGGGATTGGCCCTTGCACGAACGGTCGCTTGTCGGCTCGGTTATACGCTCACCGCAAGTTTGAGAGATCGACAGCACCTGATCCTGACGTTATCCGGCCCGAATCCATCGGGAACGGCCTTGTCCACTCCAGCGATAAAGACCGGATTGCCACGGCGGACGGCTTGAACAAACAATAAGCGCACGCCCATGTCGTCGATCCGTTCCCTCTCCCCCAAGTGCCTGCTGGCCGTCCTTGGTGCTGCCGTGGTGCTGGCGGGGTGTGTTTCGATCGAGCGGCAGACGCTGGCTCCGAAACAGGTTGCAGGGAGATTCAACCAGCGTTCACTGGATGATCCGGGTTTACATCGTTTTCTGGATCGATATCGGGCCGTCGGGGACCGGACCTGGCCGGTTCCTGTCTGGAATTTGGACCATCTGGTTCTCGCCGGCCTCTATTTCCATCCGGACCTCGATCTGGCGCGAGCCCATTGGGCCGTCGCCCGCGCGGGTGGTAAAACGGCGCGGGAGCGCCCGAATCCGACGTTGACCGTTGCACCGGCCTACAATACTTCCCAGGGGATTCCAACCCCCTGGCTGGTCACGGCCGCGCTGGATATTCCCATCGAGACCGCCGGAAAGCGCGGGTTCCGGATCGCGCAGGCGGATGAATTATCCGAGGCGGCACGATGGAACATAGCCTCCGTTGCCTGGGCAGTCCGCAGCCATATCCGCGGATCCCTGTTAACCCTGAATGCAGCCCTCCAGAATGAGGCGCTGTTGCGGGAACAGCAGGTCATTCAGGAGGAAAACCTCCGCATCCTTGAAAACCAGTTTCAATTGGGGGCCATCTCAGCGTTCGAGCGGACCCAGGCGCGAATTGCAGCCGACGGCACCCGACTCGCCTTGCACGATTCGGAGCGGCAGCGGGAGGAAGCCCGCGTCCTGTTGGCCGAGGCCATTGGGCTCCCGGTGTCAGCCCTGACCGTCATTCAACTTTCCTTCGAATCCGTGGAAGCGACCCCAACGGAATTGCCGGAAGTCGAACTTCGAACAAAAGCGCTTTTCCATCGGGCCGACCTTCTCGGCTTGCTGGCGGAATTTGAGGCCAGCCAGTCGTCGCTCCAGCTCGAAATCGCCCGACAATATCCGGATATACATCTGGGCCCGGGCTACGAATTCGACCAGGGAGATCATAAATGGTCGATTGGACCGTCATTGACCCTCCCCCTGCTGAATCGAAACCAGGGTGCCATCGCTGAAGCCAAAGCCCG
>CAIPFS010000198.1 GCA_903864375.1 uncultured Verrucomicrobiota bacterium | reverse complement strand
CCCATGTGATTCGGTGCATCCACGGGCCACTCTTTGATTCCCCGGCCTTGTCGGACCCTCAGTGTCCACCAGAACTCAAGGCAGTTTGGGTGCGACTGGGTCAGGCGGTGGAACTTGAGGCTTCCTCCGTCAACTTTCAGCAGCTGGCAGACCAGTCCCCCATGCGTGGAAGCTCCTTTGATATTTAGACAGGGAGGCGGACGCCACCTGCCTCCAACGGCCTTAAGATTGCGCCGGACTCCGATGCCGATGCGGGTGAAGGAGACAGTTCAGCGGATTCGTAGCCCTCGGGAGTCGTGATGGGTTCCGCGTCGGTCAGTCCGATACAGGCCAGCGCCAGCCAGGTGCAGGCGCCGACCACCCATGTCCGGGTTCCAGGTCTAAAGCGGGAGATGGCCCGCAGACGCTGTTTCAAAGAGGACATGGCTGAGCCGCGGTTGACGACCATTGTCGTCATGCCCGGCCATTGAACAGACTCTGTCCCCTCCGAGGGAACGGCGGGGCGCTCCAGCAGTTTTAATATGGTCTCACCATAGGATCGATTGGCTCCGGGAGTGGTTGCCAAAGCGGCCGCGTCACAGGCTTCTTCGCGGGCTGTACGGAGTTCCCGGGTAACAAGCCAGACCAGGGGATTGAACCAATGAAATATCTGGACTGCAGAAAGCACCCAATTGACGGCCACATCCCGGCGTCGCAAGTGCGCCAGTTCATGGAAGAAGACCAGTTTCAGCTCATTTTCTGTCAGCTCCTGGACCAGTCCGGTGGGTAACAGCAAGCACGGATTCACCCATCCCACCAGGCAGGGACTGGCCACCTGACTCGACAGGAGCAGCGGCACCGGGGTCTTAACGCGGGCTGTGACCATGCAGTGGCCCAGGAGTTGCCTGAGTTTCCAGGAGTTGACCGGGCTGGCATTGCGTCGAAGTCGAACACTATAGGTCCACGTGGCTGCCAGTCGCGCCAGCATCACCGACGAAACGCCCAGCCATCCCCAGCTGACCCAGGATCGATTGAGGCAGGCATTGGCAACATTGGAAAGTTCCTCCGGAAGATAAAATGGCATCCAATCGGTTGGCGACAGCCGACGGGGCATCGCCCACAGATTGAAAAGACTGACCTCACTCGGAATCGTGAAGGGCCAGGCCAGCCGGACGATCACCAGACTCCAGAGGAGGCAGCGCCATCGCGGTGAAAGGTGACGACCTAAAATGGCACAGGTCATCCATACCAGAACAGCCAAACCGGAGGCCTGCACGGAGGCGGCCCCCAATTGTCTCAAAAATTCGGCAATCGGACCCGTGTTCATCGAAGGAATCGTCCTTCGTACCTAGCAAGAACCGGGCCGTTGTGATCCTACTCGTCCAATAACTTACGCAATTCCCGAACCTGCTTCGGGCTCAGCTTACGATGTTCAACAAAGTGCGCGACCATGCTGTTCAGCGAGCCTCCAAAGACCCGCTCCAGGAACGATGAACTGACCGCATTCACGCAATCGCGTTCGCGAACCAGTGGACGGTAGGGGTACGAGCGACCGTCCAGGTCAAAACCGAGGACGCGTTTCTTGACCAGACGGTTCAAAAGAGTTTTCGCCGTCACCGGATGCCAGGTCGCGTCCTGTGCGACCAGGGTTTCAATAATTTCGGCAGCGGAAATCGGGTGGCGCGACCAAACGACACGCATGATTTCCCATTCAGTTTCAGAAATGCGAGGAAGCGCAGTCATAGGCTGTCT
>CAIPFS010000197.1 GCA_903864375.1 uncultured Verrucomicrobiota bacterium | reverse complement strand
GGTGGTGGGGGGGGGGTGGCAGATGCCTTCTAACGCCCAATGCTTTTGGTAGGGCGCACCGGCTTCAATCCACCGCTTGAGGAGCTCTTTCTGGGCCGGTGTGACGGTTTTATGGCTTTCCGACGGAGGCATCACCTCATCGTGATCCGTGCTGTTGAGCCGGTGCCAGAGCTCGCTCCCTTGCACGTCTCCGGGCTTGATGGCGACTTTACCGTCCTTGTCCGGCGTGAAGGCCCCTTCGGCGGTATCCAGCCGAAGGCCGGCCTTCCGCTTTCGGGTGTCGAAGCCGTGGCACGCGAAGCAGTTGTCGGACAGAATGGGGCGGATATCGCGGTTGAAAAGGGGGGTACCACTGGTTGCGCCCACGACCGGGAGAGTCAATCCGACGGCGAGCGTCCATGGTATCCAGAAACGGGGGGGCAGGGCATCCATAGCTTGAGCGTGCGAATCCTACGCCCTGCCGTGGATGTCGCAATCGCGAAGCCGAACAGAATTTCGCCCGTCGAGGACGAACATCAACGGCCTGTGGTCCTCCCCGGTGATGAATGACTTTTCCGTGGTTGACGATGAACTTGTCTTTCCCGCCTTGGACGGACACTGTGACGCGGTATCTCTGTTGTTTTTAGCGATCGTTCCAACCTCCATTTTTCCACCGCAATTCGAACATGAAAGGTGCTCCATTCAACGCTCATGCCGCGGCAGCGGTCCTCGCGTCGATCTCGCTTGTCGTCGGATGTGCGACCAACTCCGAAGCGCCGCAACGCCGGAGTCTGGCCACCATCAAGGCCGACCAACTGGCGACTACGCCCGATCTGGCGCTGGAGCTTCTTCGCGAGGGCAACGTGCGGTTTGTTTCTGGAAAGCCCGTCCGGCGCGATGTCCTGCACGATCAGAAAATCACCGCCGCCGGTCAGTATCCACATTCGGTGGTCCTGAGTTGCATCGATTCCCGGGCGCCGGCCGAGACCCTTTTCGACACCGGTCTGGGCGACATTTTTAATGCACGCGTCGCGGGCAACATCGCCGACCCGGATCTGGTCGGAAGCATTGAATTTGCCTGTGCTGTGTCCGGGGCCAGGCTCGTACTGGTCATGGGGCATTCCAATTGCGGCGCGATCAAGGGGGCTTGCGATGGTGTTCAATTGGGAAACCTGACGGGATTGCTCCAAAAAATTCGCCCGGCCGTAGCGGCTGTCCGGGATATTCCCGGGGAGCACAATTCAAAGAATCAGGCCTTTGTGGAGGCGGTGGGCGAATTGAATGTCCGGCAGACCATGGCGGAGATACTGGAAACAAGCCCGGTCCTCAGGGATCTGGAAAAGGCCGGGAAAATCAAGGTGGCTGGATGCATTTACGATCTGGAAACAGGGCGCGTCCGGTTTTTGTCGGATGTCCGTCCGTGATGTGGTAAAGGATCGGTGGGGCGAAGCAAAAAGGAGCTGAGCCCCAATCCGTTCCCCGCGACGGATTCAATCGGCAGGTCTCCTCGGAAATCTGCTGATTTGCTTTTGGAAAAATCCTTCGTTCTTCACAAGGAGTCCGACGAGCCTCAATCAGGGATTTCCTCCCTTCTTCAAGGAAAAGTCGCAGTTAAAAACAGCCCCACTGCCTATGGAAGATTCGCTTCGATTCAACCTAATCTAACGCCAGTCCGAGGTCCTGACGGGCTCGCTGCAGGCGGCAGTATTCCGTCTCTTCTGAGTTTGGAAATTAGCCTGAAGCCGGCCGTCGGACTGGAGTTGAGACACGAATCACGATGATAACTATGATGAAGCGAATCACAGGTGCCACCGTTATTGGCGGGTTCCTCAGCGGCGGAATTGCCCTGGCCCAGAGCGTTGCCCCGTTTGCCACCACCTTCGGACCCCTCAGCAGCCCGGGCGACTTCGATGGAACGCCGATTTTGACGGTCTACGGATCCCAACAACTGGATACCCGTGTCAATTTTGGGGCCCAGGTGACGCTGACCCCGTCGTATGGGTCGCCGGCCGGTGCCACCGAAACCTACACGGTCAAGTGGAACCATGTAGCCCTCACTCTGGCGTCGGCGAGCGGCAGCCTGAGCTCCGAACCGACGGTCCTGGATATGGGAACGATTTCCAAATCGTTCACGATTACGCTCCCGTCGGTGCGTCCCCCGGGATCCTACGGCAGCTACACCTTCAATTTCTCCGTGAGCAAGCTGTTCCATACCGACTACAATCTTGCCGGGGCTCCCATCACCACGGACAACTTCATTGTAACGGTCGACTCCATCAGTAGCCCCATTTATTCCGGTGGCAAAACCGACAGTGGAAGTTCGGTG
>CAIPFS010000196.1 GCA_903864375.1 uncultured Verrucomicrobiota bacterium | reverse complement strand
CCTGAGGGAAATTTGGGACTTGAAGGAGCGCGTCCCACCGAATGATGACCCACCGAATGATGACCCACCGAATGATGACCCACCGAATGATGACCCTCCGAATGATGGCCCCACCGAACTGAACGGTTAAAACCACGCCGACGGCAACCGGACTCCGTCCGCCCTATTCTTTGCCATCTGCGTCGCCCCTGGCTGGTTCCGTGGACGACAGGTTGTTAACCACCACTCTCGCCGGGCGAAGGATTCGGGTCCCCCGACGATACCCCCGCTCCACCACCTCCAGTACTGCACGATCCGGATGGGTGGGGTCTCTGTGTTGGTCAATCGCCTCGTGCCGATTCGGGTCGAACACCTGCCCCAGGATATCGTCACACTCGATCTCATGCCGAACCAGGAGTTGCCGGAGCTGTTGAAGCGTCATTTCGACCCCTTGAAAGAGCTGCCTCGAACCCGTCGGTGTGCCTGAATTCACCGCACGTTCCAGGTTGTCCACGACCGGTAACAACTCCGCAATAAAGGCGTCCTTTTGGGCCGCAGCCCGGGCGTCGGCGTCCAGTCGGCTGCGCCTCCTGAAATTCTCAAAATCCGCCGTCAGGCGCAGATTGAGGTCACGCTGGATGGCAAGGTCCTGCAGAACGGGAGACCCGGCCTCAGTCACACCAGATGGGGTCGCTTTGGGTTGTCCGGCATCGAACGGTTCAGAGGCAGTTTTCATCGGAGAGTGTGGGAGGAGGCGTTCGGCGCAGGGTTTGAGCCGTCTGCCTTCGCTTCGTTATGGACGGCAATGAAGTCGATGAATCCCCGCTCGACGTCAGTATGAATCAATTTAACCTCAACGGCATCCCCGACCTGGAGTCCCAGATACCCCAGCGTCAGGCGTCCCTCCGCTGGTGGTTGGAACAGGCGCACCCACGTCCCTTTTTCGGATGCGCCAGTGATGACCCCGTCGAATGACTCACCGATTCGTGTCGAAAGCAGCAATGCCGCCGCGGATTTCCGCATCCGTCGCTCCACCTTGATGGCGTCGAGTTCCCGACTGGTGCACCGCCGGGCCAGTTCAGTCAGCTCCGCATCGGAATAGGGCGAGGAGAGCCCTGCGAGGGTGGCCTTGAGAAGCCGTTGCGTCAGCACGTCGGGAAAACGTCGGTTTGGGGCGGTGGAATGGCTGTAGTCACGAATGGCCAGCGCGAAATGTCCGGGAGGCGTGCCTCCTGGTAACTCCATCGCGTATTCAGCGCGACCGATCAATTTGACGACTGCCAGCGACAGGTCGGTAAATTTCTCCGGGGCTGCCTGACGGCGCCGTTCCAGAAATCCCTCGAGCGCCACTGCATCCGGCTGTTCCGGCAATTTCTCTCCAACCTGCCATGCCAGGGCGACAATCTGGGCCCATTTTTGGGGAGACCTCAGGACTCTTCGAATGGAGGGGGATTTACAGGACGAAAGGTAGATTGCCGTACATTCATTGGCCGCGATCATGAATTCCTCAATCAGTTGGGTCGCCCGGTTTTCCCAATCGGGTTCCAACTCGGCGATGGCATCGCCCTTGAAGATCGCTTTGGGCTCAATGGTCACAAGACCCAGTGCACCACGATGCTTCCTTAAACCCGCAGCCCGCTGGGCAACGCTATCCTGGAGCCGAAGATTGGCCGCAAGGCCCGGCACGGAATCCAGCCGGGTGGGTGGGGGCCCTTCACCTGCGAGCCACGATCCGACACTTCGATAGGCCAGTTTTGCCTGATTGCGGACGATCGCCTGATAATGCTCCGAACTGGCAATGGAACCGTCCGCCCCGAAAACCATATCCACCACCAGCGCCACCCGATCCTGCCCTTCGTTCAACGACGTCAGGCCGGTGGACAACGTGGTGGGTAACATCGGAAATATTTCAGACGGAGTATAAACAGAGGTCGTGTTGTGGGCGGCGTGATCGTCCAGGGCGGAGCCTTTCCGGACCAAGGCATCCACGTCAGCCACCGCAACCCGAACCCTCACCCGTCCGTCATCCAGTGATTCGGCGGCGGTGATCTGGTCCAAATCAAGGGAATCGTCGTTATCGATTGACGCCCACACCAGCGAACGGAGATCCCTCATCCAGGGTTCCCCTTCTGCCGGACGCTGGATGGCGGCCAGTTCGCTCAACGCCTTCGGTGGGAAATCGGGCTCAAGTCCGCGCTCAATCATGGCCCGGCGGGCAATCATCGACAGCAGGGCCCGATCACTCATGGGCGTCGAGGCGGAGTGTCCGGGACGAGGGGGAAGATCGGCCCCTATCGGGGTTCGGGAGTTCATCGGACCCTGGTCCACGGAAGATCGTTGTCCCGTGAAGGCCCCCCGAGAGGCGGGCACGCCGGAAGGGTGTATGGTGCCTTCAATCATTGGACTTGGAGGCTTGGATTTGGGAATCAAGGGCAGCGTCTGCCGCCCCCTCCTCCACAAGTTGCTCATGGACACTCCGCCCTTCGCCATCCTCGTCCACGCTCGGGTTGACGGGGTACTCCAGGCCACGGGAACCCGGCACGGGATTCCATCGATCCGATTCCGGGGCAGCTTCAAGAAGCGACTCGTTTTTATCGGCGGATTGTTCCTGATCCGATTCCAGTCCGATAGGAGTTTCCGGCAGTCCTTTTGAGGCAGTGTCGACGTGAATGGGCGAAAATGGGTGGAGGGAGGGGAATTTTTTCATGTCCGCAGCGGGTGTCTGATTTTGATTGTGTCGATTCACTCCAAACCAGTTGAACTGGATTTCATTGATTGCCCGACGAATCGGGGAGAACGGAGGCGCGGAGAGGGAGCTTCATCCCCCACGTCCGAAGTGCCGACCTATTCTCTAAGACTCGGGCAGGAAACCATTGCGATGCCATGGGGTCTTCCCCCACCCTGAACGGGTTCTTGAACCCGAACGCCCAACGGGACTTCATTCCATGGCTCAAAACTGTCCGTTCTTCCTCCTCTTAGCCACTTCTGTGGCCTTGGGGGTCTCCGCAGGTCCAACACCCCTTCCCGATGATCCCGGTTGCACCGCAGCAGACCGGGTTTTCATGGCGCGCGCCTTCGAACTGGCGCGTCAGGGGGTGGCTTCCGGGAATGGCCCGTTTGGCGCTGTTTTAGTGAGGGACGGACGCGTCATCGCTGAGTACCACAATCAGGTGCGGACCATGACCAATGTGATACAGCATGCCGAGACGGGACTGATTGCCGCATTCAGTCCAAAGCTGGACCGGGCAACCTTTTCCGCATCCACCCTGTATGCGAGTAGTGAGCCCTGCACGATGTGTTGCGGTTCAATCCGGTTCGCCGGAATTGGGCGCGTGGTCTATGGCGTGACGGAAAGCCAGTTTGAGCGAATCATCACCGGGATCGACGAAACAAATCACCTGGGGAGCAAGGAGGTGTTTGCCCGGACCGCACCGCAGGTCAAGGTTCTCGGACCGCTCATGGAGGCGGAGGGCTTGATCGAGCACGAAAAGTATTGGCCGACCCACGTTAATCCCAGCCGTCCGCGACCCTCGGAGGCTCGCAAACCCTGACGCCGGATTTGATTGCCCAATTCCTCGAATCCACCTATTCAGGAGTCATCATATGAAGGCTCTATTTTCAGCGGTGCTTTCCGTTGCCTTGGGGTTGGGACGTCTCCTCGCTGACCCAGCATCCGATCTCCAGACAGTCCAGGGCCACTGGCAGCCTTCCCAAGCCGAGATTGCTGGGAAACCGATGCCGGACGCCTTCGTCAAGTCGGTCCGCATGAGTCTGAAAAACGGAAAGTATGAGGTGATGGTCGGTGATAAACCGGACCGCGGCACCTACACGCTGGACGCATCCTCAAAACCCAGGCAGATGATCATCGTCGGGACCGATGGCCCCAACGTCGGGAAAACGTTCCCGGCCATCTACGAAATCACCGGCGACACCCTGCGGATTTGCTACGACCTTTCCGGAATGAAGGCTCCGACGGAGTTCAAGACGCTGCCGGGCACCCGCCTTTACCTCGTGACCTACCGCCGGAGCAACGACTGATTGGAACAACGTTCGAGGAGCACCCATCCTGAAGCGGGCTGCCGGATTGCCCCGCAAAGGCAGGGCCGACCAAGACCGGGAATGGCTCCTCCAACAGGCGCCCGGGCCGCTGTTTCTCTG
>CAIPFS010000195.1 GCA_903864375.1 uncultured Verrucomicrobiota bacterium | reverse complement strand
CTGGGACGGTACCGGACGATTCTCTATATCTCGCTGTTTTACTGCGCCGGACACGGTGTGATGGCCATGAGCGATCTGACGAACTCCGTCGATGCCAAACTGACCCTTCTTTACACCGGGCTCACCCTCCTCGCCTTTGGCGGCGGCGGCATCAAACCGTGCGTCTCCGCATTCATGGGCGATCAATTCCAGTCGGCGACAGCGGGCACGGTGCGGAGGGCTTACGCCCTGTTTTACTGGAGCATCAATCTGGGCTCCACCTTTGCCTTTCTGGCGGTACCCCAGGTTGCCGTCCGGCACGGGTATGGCTGGGCGTTTGGGGTTCCCGGTCTCTTCATGGGGCTGGCCACGCTCATCTTCTGGTCAGGGCGCCGTCATTACCTGCACGTGCCCCCCTCAAGAAACACCAGTGGTGGGTTTTGGGAAATGCTCGGTCACGCCATCACCCACCCGGGCGACCGGCGCCCGGGAAAAGGTTTTTGGGATGCCTGCCACCGCAAGTATTCGGAAGCGGACATGGAAGGAGCGCGGGCGGTCAGTCGGGTGGTCGGGGTGTTTGCGCTCATCCCCTTCTTCTGGGCTCTCTACGACCAGAGCAACAGCACCTGGGTGACCCAGGGGACCCGGATGATCCCCTTTCCCTTGCCCGATTGGCTCCGCTGGTCGCTGGGCTGGATGCTGGGAGACACGTTGGGGGCGGAACAGATGCAGGCGATGAATGCCATTCAGATTCTCGTCCTGGTCCCGTTTTATAGTTACATCCTGTTTCCAGGGCTCGAGCGGTTGGGGCTCCGGGTGACCACCCTCCGGCGGATGTCGGTGGGCCTGTTCCTCACTTCCGCCTCCTTTGTCTGGATCGCCCTCCTGCAACACCGCCTCGATGCCAATACACAAATCTCCGTGGTCTGGCAGTTCTGGCCCTACCTCATCCTGTCCGCAGGCGAAATTCTGGTCTCCAATACCGGGTTGGAATTCGCCTTTCGCGAGGCCCCGCGAAAGATGCGGAGCACCCTGATGAGCTTCTGGCTGCTGACGGTTGCCGCCGGCAATCTGGGGGTTGCCAAGCTGGTCGAACTGAATGTCCGCAGCCGGAATCCCGATGGGGCCGAGATCCTTTATGTCTCCGGGGAGAACCAGTTCTGGCTGTATTCCGGATTGCTTGCCCTCGTTGGGATTGCTTTCGTCTTCGTTGCCATGCGCTATACGTACCGGCCCGCCGATCAGCCGGAGGGTGAATTGGCCGCTGGAACCTGACTTATGTACCGAATTCGAGGTGGCGATGGTTTGGAATACGGACCCGTTGACGCGGATAAAATCGCACAATGGATTCGTGAACGGCGCCTCGAACGGGCCTCCCTGGTCTTCAAGGAGGGTGAAACCGAATGGCGTCCACTGGGCGGTCACCCCGAGTTTTCTGCACTCCTTCAGGCCGTCGAGACTCCGCCGCCGCTGATGCCGCCTCCCCCGGGGCGCGAAGGGAGGCCCCTGGAAGGCGGTGTGGCTGAGGCCCGGGCGGCCGTTGAAATTCCCGCCATCCTTCTCGCTGTCTACGGCGGATTATCCCTGCTGGCCGATTTCCTCAAACTCCTGTCGGCCAATGTCGGTGCGCAATGGAATACGCTCTTTCTCCAGTCCGGCTACTCCACGGAGGGAATGCCGCCAGAAGTCGCCAAATTCATGCAGGGATTGATGAACCTGCCCAAGGGAGTGAACTATGCCGACTCCCTGTTGAGCATCGCCATTGCCGTCCTGGTGCTCTGGGGGGCCATCGAAATGAAACGCCTGGGCTCCCGAAGCCTCGCCATTGTCGGATCGATCCTTGCCCTGATCCCGTGCATCGGTGGCTGTTGCTGCTGTATCGGAATTCCGCTGGGCATCTGGGCCCTCACCCTCCTGACCCGGCCATCCATCGCACGGCATTACCGATGAGGAACGGTGATGAGTCCGGTCCCACCCGTTCTACGTCCCGTCCTACACCCCGCCCGCCCGCACCCCGGACCGGCGTTGCCCGCGTGGGCGGGGGCAATCGCCGGGGGCTTACTCGTCCTCACGCTGGTCGTCCTTTGGCGATTTGAACCGTCCGGCCAGTTTTTTTATCCCCGGTGCGCTTTTCATGAGCTGACCGGCTGGAAATGCCCCGGCTGCGGTGGCACACGTGCCGCTCACGCCCTGTTGCACGGCCATGTGGCGGAGGCCTGGCAGTACAACCCCCTGACCATCGTCCTGTTGCCGGTGGTGGCATGGCTGGCCGCCCGTGAAGTACTGGGTCGGACCACCGGGCGCTGGGGGCCTCTACCCCACCTCCCACGCTGGGGCTGGCTGGCTGCGGGAGGGATGGTTGCCGCCTTTGGTGTCGTGCGAAACTGGGGTTGATCCACCCCAGTTCATTTGAATCTCGTCCGCTTCCGCCTTGCCCGGATGGCAGTAGCCGCCATGCTCCGGCCCTCGTTATGCTCAAAGCTGGAATCGTCGGACTGCCCAACGTTGGCAAATCCACCCTGTTCAATGCCGTGACCCGGACGCGGAAGGCTCAGGCGGCCAACTACCCGTTCTGCACCATCGACCCGAATGTCGGTGTCGTCACCGTTCCGGACGATCGCATGGAGGTCCTGTCCAGAATCGCCAAGACTTCCGTCATCATTCCCGCCGCCATCGAATTCGTGGATATCGCCGGTCTGGTCGCCGGAGCTGCCTCCGGTGAAGGCCTGGGCAACAAGTTCCTCAGTCATATCCGCGAAGTCGACGCCATCGTCCAGGTGGTGCGCTGTTTCGAGGACGCCGATATTCACCACGTCAGTGGATCCGTGGACCCGGTCCGGGACATCGAAGTCATCACCATGGAATTGATCCTGGCCGATCTCGATGTCGTGCGAAAGCGCCGGGAACGGATCGCCAAGGAGGTCAAACGGGGTGAAAAGGCAGCGGTGGCCGAAGACTCCGTGCTCGCCAAACTGGAGCCGCATCTCGATGCCGGAAAACCGGGCATCACCCTGGACCTCAGTCCCGAGGAAAAAGCACTGGCCCGCCCCTTCTTTTTGTTGAGCGACAAACCGACGGTCTTTGCCTGTAACGTCAAGGAGGGAGACCTGGCCACCGCCGACCAGAATCCCTATGTCCGGAAGGTCCGCGACTACGTCGGTCAGCATCTGGCCTGCGAAGCCGTCGTGATTTCGGCGCAGATCGAGAGCGATCTGGTCGATCTGGCGGAGGATGAAGCCAAAATGTTTCTCGCCGAACTGGGGGTCAAGGAATCCGGTGTCGGCCAGCTCATCAAGGCGACCTACCAGTTGCTGGGCTTGAGGACCTATTTCACCGCTGGTGAAAAGGAGGTTCGAGCCTGGACGATTCATTTGGGCGACACGGCTCCCAAGGCCGCCGGCGTCATTCACTCCGATTTCGAGCGGGGCTTCATCAAGGCGGAAACCGTGGCTTACGCCGACCTGGTCAAGTGCGGTTCAGTGGCGGTTGCCCGCGAAAAGGGGCTCTACCGGATGGAAGGAAAGGAGTATGTGGTGCAGGATGGTGATGTCCTGCTCTTCAAGTTCAACGTTTAGTCGGGAGGCGTCGTCCGGAGGGGGCGGGAATGACCCATTTTGGGCACCCCGGCGGTCCGGTCATCGATTTTAGACGCAACAAACGCTTGCACCAAAGCTCCCGGCACAGCTACACGTCCGCGCAGTCGTCATATGGGAAAGGCGCTCATCATTGCGGAAAAGCCGTCAGTTTCGGCTGACATTGCGAAGGCGCTCGGTGGATTCACCAAGGATAAATCCGGTGATTTCTTCGAGAGCGACCGCTATGTGCTGTCGTCGGCCGTGGGACATCTCCTCGAGCTGGTGGTGCCCGACGAATTTGAGATCAGCAAGGGCAAGTGGACCTTTGGTCATCTGCCGCACCTGCCACCCCGATTTGGTCTGTCGCCCATCGAGAAGAGTGAAAACCGACTCAAGACCCTCCTCAAGCTGGTCAAACGCAAGGACGTCAGCGCCCTGATCAACGCCTGCGACGCCGGACGCGAGGGGGAACTCATCTTCCGCAATATCGTGGCCTATTCCGGATCCAGGCTACCGGTCCAGAGGCTGTGGTTGCAATCGATGACGGCGTCCGCCATCCGCGACGGCTTCGACCACCTGCGGACCGACGAGGAGCTGCTCCCCCTGGCCGATGCCTCCCGCTGCCGATCCGAGGCCGACTGGATGGTTGGCATCAATGGCACCCGGGCCATGACGGCCTTCAACAACAAGTCGGGAGGGTTTTACCTGACCACCGTGGGGCGGGTGCAGACGCCGACCCTGGCGATTGTGGTCGAACGCGAGGAAAAGATTCGAAAGTTCGTCAGCCGCGATTATTGGGAGGTTTTGGGCACCTTCCAGGCGGAGTCCGGCAGCTATCCCGGACGCTGGTTCGACGAATCGTTCCGGAAGTCCGACGGGAAGGACGCTGACGGCGACCTCAAGGCGGAACGGATCTGGGAGCGCGCCCGGGCGGAGCACATCCGGGACCGGTGCCTCAGAAAGCCGGGCATCGTCACCGAGGAAAGCAAGGCGGCCACCCAGATGTCGCCCCTGCTGTTTGATCTGACCACCCTCCAGCGGGAGGCCAACGGGCGCTTTGGCTTCAGCGCCAAGACCACCCTGTCCATTGCCCAGGCCTTGTATGAGCGACAAAAGGTGCTGACCTATCCCCGAACCGACAGCCGCCACCTGCCCGAGGACTATGTGGGCACCGTGCGGAAGACCATGGAGTCGTTCAGTGGAACGGCCTACAGCCCGTTCGCCGGCAGGATTCTGGGAGAAGGCTGGGTGCGGCCCAACAAGCGGATTTTCAACAACGCCAAGGTCAGCGACCACTTCGCCATCATCCCCACCGGGGTCGCCCCCGACAAATTGAGCGAGGTCGAACAGAAGATTTTCGACATGGTCACCCGCCGCTTTCTGGCGGTCTTTTATCCCGCAGCCGAGTTTCTTGAAACCGTCCGGATCACCCGGGTGGAGGGGGAGCCGTTCAAGAGCGTGGGCAAGGTGCTGGTCAAACCCGGCTGGCTTGAAGTTTACGGGCGGGAAGCCCTGGGCGATGACGCGTCCCCCAGCCTGACGCCGGTCAAGGCCGGCGAGCAGGTCGAAACCACTGCGGTCGAGGTCAAGAGCAGCCAGACCAAGCCGCCCGCCCGCTTCAATGAAGCCACCCTGCTGGGGGCCATGGAGGGTGCCGGTAAACTGGTCGAGGACGACGAACTTCGAGAGGCCATGGCCGAACGGGGATTGGGTACCCCGGCAACGCGCGCCTCCATCATTGAAGGCCTGATTGACGAGCAATACCTGCATCGGCTCGGGCGTGAACTCCAGGCGACATCCAAGGCCCTCTCCCTCATGCAGTTGCTGCGCGGCCTGGGCGTCAATGAGCTGACCCGGCCTGAGCTGACCGGTGAATGGGAATTCCAGCTCAAGAAGATGGAGCGTGGTCAGCTGCCGCGCGCCCAGTTCATGGAGGAGACCCGGCGCTTCACCAGTGAGATTGTCGCCAAGGCCAAGAGCTTCGAGCACGACACCATTCCCGGGGACTTTGGCGTCCTGGCCACCCCCTGTCCCAAGTGTGGAGGCGAGGTCCATGAACGCTTCCGCGAGTTCAAATGCCTGAAATGCGACTTTGCCATCCGCAAGGTCATCTCCGGCCGCATGTTTGAGCCATCCGAAGTCGAGACCCTGATCCGGGATCGGCAGGTGGGTCCGTTGCAGGGGTTCCGGTCCAAGCAGGGATTCCCCTTTGCCGCGGTGATGAAGTTGAACGAGGCCTTCGAGGCCCGGTTCGATTTTGGGGAGGAATCCAAGGAAGGCGAGGCCACGGAGGCCCCCGACTTTACCGGCAAGGAGCCGCTCGGCGCCTGTCCCAAATGTCAGGCGCGGGTCTTCGAGCACGGATCCAACTACGTCTGCGAGAAATCGTTGGGCCCCGGTAAAACCTGCGATTTCCGCAGCGGCAGTCTCATTCTGCAACAACCCATAGATCGGGTTCAGTTTGCGAAGCTCCTGACCGAGGGAAAGACCGACCTGCTCAAGGGCTTTGTCTCCAAGAAGACCAACCGCAAATTCGAGGCCTTCATGGTCCTGAAGGACAAAAAAGTGAGCTTTGAATTCCCTCCACGGGAAAAGAAGGCGGCCGGGAAAAAAGGGCGGGGGACAGCAGGCACCTCCGCTGAACCGGAGGTGAAACTGGACTTCACAGGGCAGACCTCGCTGGGCAAATGCCCCAAATGCGGCAAAGCCGTTTATGAGGGACCCAACGCCTATGTTTGTGAACGATCCCAGGCGGAGACCAGGAAGTGCACCTTCAAGTGCGGCAAGACCATCCTGGAGCAACCGGTATCGGTGGAACAGGTCCGGAAGCTGCTGGCCGATGGTCGGACCGACGTGCTGACCCAGTTTGTGAGCCGTGCGGGCAAATCCTTTTCAGCCCATCTGATCCTGGGTGAAAAAGGAAAGGTGGAGTTCGAATTCCCGCCGCGCGATTAAAACGTTGGTAGGGCGAAGCTTCTGCTGAGCCGCGGCGGTCCAAACCAGGCTGATTCCGCAGGACCGAAGCTAATGGGCCGTCCGCAGGACTGTTACTGCATCGTCGCTCGCAGGTCCGCAAGGACCCGATCCGCTGGTTCGATTCGAAGCAGGCCGATTCGTGGATACTCCAGGTCAATGATTAGCCAGACCGTGGCTGACATGATCACCGCAAAACTGATCATATGAATCCAACTTCGGCTTCTCCCCCCGGCCAGCCCATGACCGGCAATCAATGAGGACGTCAGGAGGAGCAGAATGAGCATCAGATAGATGATGTGCGGCGGATGAAATCGCGCGGCGGCGCTCCGGGTCGAGGTGATGTCAAACATGTCATTGAGTGCGGGAAGAAGCAGGGCCGGGGCGGAGGAGTCCACGGCCTCCTTGGCGGCTGGGACGGCCAGAGCCCAGATGTTGCTTTGCAGCAGGCCCAATTGACTGTGGTGCAGGGCCCGCGTCTCCGGCGTGTTTGTTGGAGCGTACATGACGAGCCGGAATTCGACGTAGTCGCGAAACAACCTTCGAAGTGGTGGTTGCGCGGTCGGACGGAGCAGGTCGAGTCGCAGCCAGGCGGTACCTATCGAATTGGCTTCCTGGACAATCAGAGACCGGCGCGTATCAAACCGGGAGGCGGCCCCTGAAAAGGTGAAGGCCACGAGCAGGCCCATCAGGCCGAAAATCGCTCCTTCCAGGGCACCCAATCCGGCCCGTGCAGCCTCCTCGTCCTTCAACCGTCGGCGCATGCCGGCCCGGCGACCCAATTCGATCAGCACCAGCACGGCAGTTGCCAGCAGCAGAAATGAGACGATCGCAATCATCGCTTGGCTCATCCGCCAAGGCTGATGGCAACCGGATGAAAGGGCAAACCCCTTGGTGAATACGAAGCCCCCATCACCCTACTCCAACTCTTCGTGCTCGGTACTCACCACACAGCCGCGGTCGTCATAGAGATTGAAATAGAAAACCCGGGCACCGTCGGGGAGTTTTGCGCTGACGCGATTCTGGTTCACTGCCGCCGGAATCGCCTCCCATTGGCGGTCCTGCCAGCGTCCGTGGTCCCGGGTTAGATTCAATTCGGCACGAACAACCGAGGTTGGGTTGGAGAAGGTGGCCCAGACTTGATGGCCCTCGCGACCGGTTCTGGTGACCGAAGGCAGGGGCCGGCCTTCGCGCAGGATGCTGTCGGCAAATGCCTGGATTTCCACTGGATTCTCCCCGGCTCCGCCGTGAGCGTGGGGCATCCGAAGGCGGAGGCATAGGGTGCGGGAACCCCGGGGCAATCGATAAGATTTCTGAAGTGCGTTCATCGTGTAGGCAAAATCGTTGCTGCCAGTCACCCAGAGAAAAGGCATCGCCGCATCACTCAGGACCGTGGCCGGATCCCAGGCGTTAACCCATTGTCCCGCCAGTTCGGGTCCCAACGGTTCGATGTCCCTCTCAAACGCAGTTTCCCGGTAAAAACCGCAGCCATAGACGGGCACCGCCAGCTTGAAGCGCGGATCCAATCCCGCAGCCAGGCAGGTCAGGTACCCGCCCCAGGAAATGCCGGTGATACCGATGCGCTCTGGATCGACCTCCGGCAGGGACCGAAGGAGCGAATGGGATAAAATCACGTCAGCCACGGCGTGGTAGGGCCATTGATTGGTCGTCGGCCAGGTGATTTGGTCAAAGCCACCCCAACCGGGAGGTCCCCCTTGGGAATCGTGGACATACTGCCCATAGTTGCCAATCGGCACCTGACCACAGGTGTCCATGGCGATGGCGGCATATCCCCGTCCGACCCAGAGCCTCACCCATTCCTCAAATGCCGTGCCACCTCCACCGTGGACCAGGACCATCGCAGGAACCCGCCCGTTCGTGGCTGAGGTGGGAATACCCATCCAGGCAAACACCCGTGTGGGATAACCCTGGAATGGAAGTCCCTCGAAAAACAGGGGGGTGACACCCTCCACCTTGGGACGCTCAATTCTTTGCCATTGAGGGGCCGTGAAGAGGACTCCCAGGTCCCAGGGAACCAGGGCTCCATGAGGCGTCGGTTCGGGAGGGGATGCCAATGCCGGGGACAGCCCCACCAGTAGAAGAGCCCAGCCTGCGAAAATCCCCACAAACCATCCGACGCGCCAGGTCAGGCCCCAATATCCAAAATCCCGCTGATAGCCGTTTTCGGGCCGGCACTTTATTCGCCTCGTAAGAGAGGAAGTTTGTGACATCGGATTGTGGACGAAATACGTTTCCCGAGTGTTCAGGCACTTCCAACTCTATCTTGCCTTGGTAAGCGTCGTCTTTCTCTCAGGCTGCGCCCATCACGCCGATGACAGCGCCCTCGAAGTCACCCTCGTCAATGTCAAGCCGGCCGCCGGTGGTGGTGTCGGGGAATCGGCTTTGGATTGCGAAATCCGTCTGCAAAATGGTTCACCCGACTCCCTGTCGGTCGAGGGCGGTCGCCATCGCATTTATTTGAATGGGATTTACGTGGGGCAGGGCCTCAATAACCAGACGGTGGAGGTGCCGCGCCTGGGAACCACCACCCAGCATGTCACGGTCTACCTCAGCACGTTCCGGATGGCGGGTTCCCTGTTCAAAATCTACGAGGAGCACCGTGCCGAATACCGTCTGGAAAGCACCATCTATGCCCGGGTCAACGGACATTCTCGAAGGATCTCGGCCACCCGCAGCGGCACCGTCGACTCGCATGCCCTGGCCCCTGCCTCCGCCCCGGATCCCTTGCGCTGAATCCAACCGGAGGTTGAATCCATGAAAAGCCTGAGCCCGGCCGCTCGTCCCGGCTTTCACCTTCTCCGATGGTTCTACCTGCTGGGGTGGCTCCTCAGTGGCTTGACCCCTGTTATTGCCGCCGAACCCCCGCCGCTGATCGCCCCCGCCGTGTCGACGGGGACCGGACTGCTGTTGGAACCGCCCCTCGACCTCTCCTGGTTCAGTCGGGAGGATTTTGAGGCGGTCTGCGCCACGGTGGGCGCCCACCGGATTCACAAGTCCTGGACCAACCCGATCACCTCCCTTCCACCCCACGCCCGGTCCGGGGTCCATGGGCTGACCGAGCCGGAAGTCGTCGGCTACATGCGGCAGGTCAAGCGGTTGTTCGACGACGGTCAATCGGTCCCGATTTCAGATGTCGGGTTGATCAGCACCCAGGAGGATGTCAACCGCCGTCCGATGTTCAATCACATCGCTGCCTTCTCAAACGCCACCGTCCGGGTCTTCCTTCTGGTGCAACGAACATCCCGGGAAAAGGATTGGGGCTACTTCTCCATCGTTCAGGATTTGACCCTGGATCCGCCCCTGGATTACTTCGCCGAAATTCAGGAGGCACGAATCAAATTCGAAGGCATCAGCTGTTATAAGTGTCATTCCTCCGGGCCCCTGGCCATCCATCCGGTCCGGGCGGACCTTCTGAGCGACCCCCCTCTGGCGGCGGCGTTGAGCCAGTTTATTGCCGATCAGCCGCGGTCACGGATGCATTTTCCCGATCACGAGCACCCGCCGGACTATGGCGCCCCGATGGCCCTTCGCTTCTGTTCGCGCTGTCACAAGGAAAACGGCGACCGCGGGCCCCTGTTCCAGGTTCAGGCCCATCCCATCCGCATCCTGGTGGACTTCGGCTACATGCCTCCCAACCGGGCCTTGAAGCCCGAGGAAATTGCCGAACTCAAGGCCTGGCTGGACTCAAAAAAGTAAGGGCTATCTCAGGAATGCTTCGTGCAGTCCGCCGTCGACGGTGAGCACCTGACCGGTGGTCTTGCTCAATCGCTGGCTGACCAGCAGGAAGAAGGCCTCGGCCTGGTCCGCCGGGGTGATGGGGGCCTTGGTCAGGGTCCGATCGGCGTAGAACCGGGCCAGCTTGCTCCGCAGAATATCGTCTTCCTCCGTCTCGCTGTACGGAATGTTGTATTTGGCCAGGGACCCAATGACCCGGTCGCGGGGGAACATGGCGCTGCCCTGAACCACGGTTGCCGGAGCCACTCCATTCACTCGAACCAATGGTGAAAGTTCCATGGCCAGTTCGCGGACCAGATGATTGGCGGCGGCTTTGGAGCAGTCGTAGGCGACACTGCCCTTCTTCGCCACCACGGCATTGGCACTGGTGGTGAGCACCAGCGAACCGGTCAGGCACTGTTCCTTCCAGGTGCGCAAGGCTTCGTCTCCCACGAGGTAGGAGCCCACCACATTGACCCGGAAGGTGAATTCCCATTTGTCATCGGGGATATGGCCGCTGGTGTCGCTGGGCCAGAAGACGCCTGCCGTCACCACAATGCTATCAAAGCCGCCGTAGGCGAGGGCGACCTGATCCAGCAGGGCGCGGATGCTGGCCCGCTGGGTGATGTCGCAGGCCAGGCCGACGGCGACGCCGCAGTTGGAAATACCGCTGCCGGCGACGCCGATGCCCGCCCCATATTTGGCGGTCAGTTCCCGGGCGGTGGCTTCCGCCGCCTCCGCTTTCACATCCACGCACACGATGTGGGCCCCCTCCTTGATGAGGCGGTGCGCCACTTCCCGTCCGATGCCGCTGCCGGCACCGATGACCACGATGACCTGGCGCGCCAGTTCCTTCTCCGCCGGCATGCGCTTCAGCTTGGCTTCCTCCAACAGCCAGTACTCAATGTCGAACGCCTCCTGCTGCGGCAGGGCGATATACCGGTCGATGGCTTCGGCCCCGCGCATCACCTCGACGGCGCAGTTGTAAAACTCCGCCGTGACCCGGGATTCGGATTTGTCCTTGCCCCAGGCCACCATGCCCAGTCCGGGCAGCAGGATTACCGTCGGGCTCGGGTCGCGCATCGCCGGTGAATTAGGGCGTTTGCAGCGTTGATAATAATCCGCGTAGTCCACGCGGTAGGCGGCAATGCCATCCGTGAGACGTTTCTTGAGCCGGTCGACCAGGGCCAGCAGTTCGGCTTCGGTCGCGTTCGCTCCGGGCAATTCACCGGCGGCCAACGGCAGGTAGATCGGCTTGATCTTGGTGCGCAGGAAGTGATCGGGACAGGACGTTCCCAGCTCAGAGAGCCGTGCGGCATCGTGCGAATTGACGAAGCGCAGGATTTTTTCGTCGTCCTGAACCGTGGCAATCTGCCGCTTCTGGCCGCTCAATTGACCGCGCAGCCAGGGCAGGAGGCGGCTCAGGACAAAGCGGCGGTGCGCCTCGGGCAGCGCCGCATGGATCGGTCCCCCAAAGGCCGCTGCATCCCCTCCCTTGGCCGCGTAGCGTTGTTCGATATGACTCGCCGCCTGTTCGATGTACCCCAGGGTCCGGTGATAGCAGGCCGCGTCGTCATCATGCCAGGAAATGAAGCCGTGCTGCCCCATCATGATGGCGGTCACCTCCGGTTGCTTGCGGACAATGGCCTGCATCGCGAGGCCCAGCTCAAAACCGGGCCGCATCCAGGGAACATAGGCCATCTGCCCGCCAAACAATTCCCGGGTCAGTTCGGCGCAACGTTCCGACGCAGCGATCGAGATGATCGCATTCGGATGCATGTGGTCGACGTGACGTGACGGAATGAAGCTATGAAGCGGGGTGTCGATGGAGGCTGCCCGCGGATTTAGGTTGAAGGTGCAGTGGGGAAGCATCGACACCATGTCGTCTTCCGCCGCCGACTTCAGGCCCTTGTCTGGCCGGGCCAGATAGACCTCCTGCAATTCCAGCAGACGGGATTGATACAGGGACGAAAAATTTTCGCGAAGACTGGTCCGGAGATCGCCGCCGGAGCCCTTGACCCACAGGACGGTGACGGTTTTGCCGGTCAGTGGGTCCGTTTCCTCAATCTTGGAGGACGTGTTTCCCCCACCCGTGTTGGTGATGCGCTGATCGGTGCCGAGCTGGTTGGAGCGATAGATCAGGCGGGCCACGGGATCGAGAGCCGCGGCGGCCTCGTCTTTCCACAGGTTCTGGACATGCTGGTAGGTCGGAGTGGACATAGTTGGAAAAAAGAAAGGGTCTAGGGCAGAAGAAATACCGTGAGTTGCTTGGGGCCATGCGCGCCAAGCACAAGGATGCGTTCGATGTCGCCCGTCCGGCTGGGGCCGGTGATGAAGGAAATCATGCTGGGCCAGTGGGGCGCATACCGGGCTTTGGCCTGCTCCAGGGCGGTTCCCAAATCGGGAACCAGTTGAGCCCGGCGGGCGAGAACAAGGTGATGAGGTGGCAGAACGCTGAGGGCCCGCCCGCCGGTGCTGCGGCTGGTCACCAGAATGCTCCCGGTCTGGGCCACGAGGGCGTCACACTCGGTGATCCCGACGGAGCACTTTTCCATGTCGTTGACCGGATACCCACCGTCAGTCAGGAGCGTGGGCAGTTGGAGGGCCGAAAGAGCGGAGAGGGCGGCATCGGTCAGCGGTGCCCGGTGGGAGGCGATCCCGGACCATCCCTGTTCCCCTGCCAGCTCACGCAGACGCGCATGGGCGGCTTCAGCGGAGTCAAATTCCTCCACCGCCGTCTTGAGCTCGGTTGAGGCCGTCCGGAATCGATCCCATTGTTCGGCCGGGGTCACACCGCCTGGCGGAAGCCACGGGCGGGCGGCCACCGACGGACGCAGGGGAATCACCGGTGATCCGTGAAGGTTGCTCCGGGCTCCCGCAGGCGGGGGCGCTGGGGAGTGCGTCGTCGCGGCGGTGGGAGCATGACCGTGGCCGGGAAACGGGGCCGGTTTGCGCAGGGCTTCCCGGATGCGACCGAGGATATCTTCGCGGGCACTCATTGCCGGGTCCTCCACCATTCCTTGAAACTCATCTCTGCCATGGGGGGGACGTCACGGGTCGCCGTCCATGCCTTCGCCGGGTCCAGTTTTGTCCGCAGGATCCAGCGATGAAACGGCTGGAAGGTTCGTCCCAATTCCTTGGCGAACTGCCACAGGGTGGGGTGGTTCGCCACGACGGCAAACAGCCGATAGGCCAGGCGCTCCAGCACCGGGGCATCCTCCACCACGGCATTGCGGCGGTTTTGGAGCAGGTGATGGTGCAAATCAATCTTGACCGGACAGGCCTCGGTACAGGCCCCGCACAGGGAGGAGGCACCGGAGAGGTGTTTCCAGTCCTTGAGTCCCCGGAGGTGTGGGGTGATGACGCTGCCGATCGGCCCCGAATAGGCGGTGCCATAGGTGTGGCCTCCGACGTTTCGAAAGATGGGACAGACATTCAGACATGCCCCGCAGCGAATGCAGTGCAGCGCATCCCGCTGCTCCGGATCGGCCAGTAGTTCGGTCCGGCGGTTGTCCAACAGGACGACATGCCACTCTTCCGGTCCATCGGCCTCGCCCGGTTGCCGGGGCCCGCTGTACATGGTGTTGTACCCGGTCAATGTCTGTCCCGCACCCGCTGTCGCCAGCATGGGGAGAAAAAGGGCCAGGTCTTCCAGGGCCGGAATCACCTTTTCGATGCCCAACAGAGTGATCATCGTCCGGGGCAGGGCCGCGGTCAGTCGCGCATTGCCCTCGTTTTCGGTGATGGAGATCATTCCGGTCTCGGCGACAGCGAAATTGGCACCGGTGATGCCCACATCCGCCGTGATGTATTTCTGACGCAGGACCCGCCGGGCAATCATGGTCAGCTCCTCCGGTTCCCGAGTCTGGGCACTCCCCAGTTCCCGATGAAACAGGTCGCTGATCTCGTCCCGCGTCAGGTGCATGGCCGGGAAAACGATGTGATAGGGCGGTTCGTGCCGCAGCTGAACGATGTATTCGCCCAGGTCGGATTCCACCACCTCGTACCCTTCCTTTTCGAGGGCATCGTTGAGGTGGATTTCCTCGGCGGTCATCGCCTTCGACTTGATGATCGATTTGGCCTTTCGATCCCGCACCACCCCCAGGATCGCATCCCTGGCCTCGGCAGCGGTGGACGCCCAATGGACCCGGGTCCCGCGCGCTTCCAGCCGGGCCACGAATTCCTCCAGATAGCTGTCCAGATGGTTGATCGCATCCCATTTCACCTCGGCTGCCGCCTGCCGGGCCGACTCCCAATCCGGAAAGGCCAGCTTCTTTTCGTCCCGTTTGACCTCGTACTTGCGCAGCGCCGTCTGGATGAGGCCCCGGTGTCGCAGATCCCGCGTGATCCGGCGGGCCTGTTCCAGAAATTGATGGGCGGCGGTCATTGGGAGTTATCGGGAAGCCAGGATTTCGGCCAGATGGATGGTTTTGACCGGTTGCTTCCGGACGGTGAGCAGACCCTGCAGGTGCATCAGGCAGCTGGAATCGTTGGAAACGATATAGTCCGCACCGGTCGCCTGGGCTGCCGCACATTTGACCTCACCCATGGCTGTCGAAATCATGGGGTACTTGGCTGAAAAGGTGCCCCCAAAGCCGCAGCAGGTCTCAGTGTCGGTCATCTCGATCAATTCAAGCCCCTGCACCCGCTCCAGCAACCGCCGTGGCGATGTCTTGATGCCCAGTTCGCGGAGTCCGTGACACCCATCATGAAAGGTCACCCGGGCCGGAAAACGGGCTCCCAAATCGGTCACTCCCAGGCACCGGACCAGAAAATCCGAGAACTCCCAGACCTTGCCCGACAGGGTCGCGGCTTCGTCCTCCCGCCCCGTGCCCGCAAACAGGTCGGTGTAAAACTTTTTCAGCATCGCACCGCAGGATCCCGAAGCCACCACCACGACCTCGGACGATCGCAGCCGGGTCAGCACGGGATCCGCCACCGCCCGGGCCTCCGGCCAGCAGCCCGAATTAAAGGCGGGCTGCCCGCAGCAGGCGATATCGTCGGGGCACTCGACGCGGTGACCGAGCTGTTCGAGCAATTGAACCATGCTGATGCCGACCCGCGGGTAAAGGGCGTCGATAAAGCAGGGGATGAACAACGTGACGGTCATCGATTCGTCGAAAGATTGCCCGAAATCGCGTCGGACGCCAATCGCCAAAAATGCCCGGTTCCATCCGCCTTTTTGCTTGGCTTTTCATTCTGGAAGCGTCCCATGGCCTCATCCCCTATGGAAACTTCCCACCCTGAATACCGGGTCTGGGCCCTGGATGACGTGATCTATGGTCCGGTCCCCCTTGACTCGTTGCGCGCATGGATCCGGGACGAACGGATTCATTCCGGTTCCTGGATCTTCTGCGAACGAACCCGTCGCTGGCAGCAGGCCGGTGAGGTCACCGGGCTTCGTGAACTGTTTTATGTCCCCGAATCCGATGCCACCACCGCCGCCGCCGATGAATTGCGCCCGGCCCTGCTCAGGCGGGTCCGGGTCCTCTCGGATTTGTCTGAGGATCAAATTGCGAT